>CAIVZW010000241.1 GCA_903910495.1 uncultured beta proteobacterium | reverse complement strand
TGCAAGAAGTTCCGGCAGGACCTGATCAAGCTTCTTCATGGAATCCAGACCGGGCATCCGGGCGGGTCCTTGTCGTCGGCCGAGATCCTGACGACGCTGTACTTCGAGAAGCTCAATGTCGACGCGAAGAAACCGAAGGACGCCAACCGCGACCGATTTATCCTGGGCAAGGGGCATGCGGCGCCGATGCTCTACATGATCCTCGCCGAAAAGGGATTCTTCCCTCAGGACGACCTGGTAACGCTGCGCCAGCTCGACAGCAAGCTGCAGGGGCACCCCTGCGCACTCAAGACCTGCGGCGTCGAACTGTCCACGGGTCCGCTCGGGCTGGGGCTCTCTGCCGGACTGGGCATGGCCATGGCCGCCCGGCTCGACGGCCTGGACTATCGCACCATCGTCCTGATGGGCGACGGCGAGTTGCAGGAGGGCATTGTCTGGGAAGCGGCGATGTCGGCGGCAAAATTCAAGGCTGACAATCTGCTGGTCATCGTCGACAACAACGGCGTTCAGCTCGACGGCACCCTTGAAGAGATTATGCCGATGGGTGATATCGCCGCCAAATGGCGCGCCTTCGGCTGGCATGTGATTGGTATCGACGGGCATCAGGTCGAAGAAATCAGCGCTGCCGTCGACCTGGCGAAGACCATCAAGGGTCAGCCGACCGTGATCATCGCCAAGACGGTCAAGGGCAAGGGCGTCTCCTTCATGGAAGGTCAGAGTGCCTGGCACGGCAAGCCGATCAGCAAAGACGACTATGTGCAAGCAATGAAGGAACTCGAGGTGACACTATGAGTGCGGTAAAAAGAGCAATTCGCGACGTCTATGGCGACACACTGGCGCAACTGGGCCGCGAGAACAAGAACATCGTCGCGCTCGACGCGGATGTGGGAAGTTCGAGCAAGAGCATCGTCTTCGGCAAGGAATTTCCGAACCGCTACTTTAACGTGGGGATAGCCGAGGCCAACATGGTGGCCATGGCCGCAGGCCTGGCCGCAGCAGGAAAAATTCCCTTTGCCAACACCTTCGCCGCCTTCATGGTCCTGCGCGCCGGTGACCCGGTGCGCAGCCTGATCGCCTACACCAAGCTCAACGTCAAACTGGCCGGCACCTATGCCGGGCTGTCGGATTCCTACGATGGCGCCAGCCACCATGCGATCGCCGACATCGCCTTCATGCGCTCGCTGCCGAACATGACGGTTATCTCGATCTCCGATCCGGTCGAGGCCGAACTGGCCACGCGTGCGGCAGCGGAGTTCAAAGGCCCGGTCTATCTGCGTCTGAGTCGTGCAGAGGTACCGGTCGTGTTTGACCGTGCGACCTATGACTTCAAGATCGGCAAGGGCGTTACGCTGGTCGAAGGAGCCGATCTGACCATCGTCGCGACCGGTTATATGCTGATCAAGGCCCTCGAAGCAGCGGAAATTCTTTCGGCAAAAGGGATCAAGGCACGCGTGGTGAATATTCACACCATCAAGCCAATCGACCGCGAATTGCTGATGGCCTGCGCCCAGGAAACGGGAGCAATCGTCACGGCCGAGGAGCATAACGTTTATGGCGGACTCGGCAGCGCAGTCGCCGAGGCTTTGGCGACGAGTTGCCCGGTACCGATCGAGTTTGTCGGCATCGAGGACACCTTCACCGAGTCGGGCGATTACGAGAAACTTCTGGCCAAGTACGGCCTGTCGGCAGCAAACATAGTTGCCCGTGCGGAAAAGGTTCTGAAGAGAAAGAAATGAGGGTGCTGCAGGTTTGCAGACTTGTCCGGTTATGCAATTCAGCCAGTGTCTAACGCGGGGCTGGCTGGCCGGATCGAGTCGCATAGTTAATTTCCCTGCTGCTTGCAGTAGGGGTGTTTTTTGGAAACGCCGGGAGAATGGCGTATTGGTTCAGTTGCTGTCCGGCAATGAGTGATCAGTGGGCCTCATAGCGTGTTCCGCCACGCCGTTCGCCATTGCATAAGCGCCCGAAGAAGAGCAGGCCTTT
>CAIVZW010000240.1 GCA_903910495.1 uncultured beta proteobacterium | reverse complement strand
TGGACAGCCAATCCTGCCTGGGCGAACGCACCAACCAGCGCACGTTCGACAAAATTGACCAGCACCTCGCGGCGATACACTTGCCGACTGCGAGAACGCACCCGACCAAGAGTCATTTGCGCCGCCTCGCGTAAACTTGCGCTGGTCGGTACCCTACCCGAGAGAAAATCCTCGACGTCGTTCAGCCGCTCAGGCACCGGTCCGACCGCGCCAATGGCGATACGGACATCATCGATCCGGCATTTGGCCGCATCGAGCTTGACCAGCGCGGCCAGACATACCGTGGAGATCACCATCGACCGGCGGTGTCCCACTTTCTCGAACGCCGCACCGTACCCGGGCACGGCGTCCAGTTCAACGCAGGTCATGATTTCATGGGGCTGACGCAGGGTTTTCCCGGGGCCAACAATGAACTCCGACAAGGACAGTGTCCGTTCCAGAATGACCCCATTCTCACGTCGTGCCAAGGTCACGTGCGTGTTCATCGTCAGCAGTGCGGGCTGTGAATCGCCCGCTGGCGAGGCATTGACCAGATTGCCGCCAACTGTCGCCTGCGCGCGGATCTGTCCATCGGCAAACCATGCTGCGCAACGGCCGAGCACCGGGGCCTGGGCTTGTAGCAGCGGGTGGTTCTCGAAGGCCGAAATGGTTGTAGCCGCACCCATGCGGATACGGCCCTGTGCCAGACTGATCCCTTGCAGTTCGGGTATCCGGCACACATCCACCAAAGTGCCCAGATGGACGTCACCGGCGCGCCCTTCTCTGGCCCAGGGCAACAGGTCAGTCGCCCCGGCTACGATGCGCGCACCCGGAACACCCAGCAGGGTATCCAAGGCTTCGCCTAGCGTGGTCGGCGTCAGGTAATGGTCGAAAGTCAGCATCCTTCGCTCACACCATGGCCCATGCTTCTTTGATGACACGCTTGGTGTTGGCAATGACGACTTCGCAGGTCTCCTCGGCAAGCAGTGGCCGAACCTCGGCACTGAGCACCGGCCGTTTTTCCGGGTTGAGCAGCTTCAGGTCAAGCAGCAGCCTGAAATAATCCCTGACCTGGAGCGTGTCGATCTCGCCGCCCGGCATGCCAAAACGCGGCTGTAGGTCGCCGTAACCCGGATGCTTGCGGTCACGGAAGGCACAGTTGCCGATGTGGAAGTGCATCGGGTATTGCTTGACCAGCGGAATCGCATACTCGGGTGTTTCGCGCAGCAGCGGAAAATGTGAGAGGTCAGCGAGTACGCCGAAATTGCTGAACTCCTTATGCATTACCGCCGCCACATCCGCTGCGTCCTGGAAATGCCCGATCAGGAAGGCTTTGTCGATATCGTAGTCAAAAACCTTCATGTAGATTTCCATCGGCCCCTGTTCGTTGGTGTAACGGCAGACTTCACTCAGGGAATCGATCAGTATCTTTTTGGCTTCTTCTTTCTTTTCATCTCCGGGATGCTTGCCGGAGAAAACCCGCATGCAGGTTGCTCCCAGTTGAAAAGCTTCATCGACACCGTTTTTCATGGCGCCGATCGCCTTTTTCCGTTCCGACAGGTCGAAGGAGTTGAGATTGAACTTCCCGGTGAACATCCGCGGCTGATTGGCGTAGCAAACCTCCATGTGTGAGGTTTCAAGAAGTTTGCGTGCCTCGTTCCTGACCTTGGGGTCTTTCATCCAGCCAACTTCGACCGCCGTCCAGAAATCGTCTTCGACGATCTTGCGCAGCGTTTCGACGATCGGGCCTTCGCCGGTGGTGGCTTCGGGATACGCCTTGAAATGAACGATCCCTAGTTTCACGTATTTGTATATCGAAAAATTATCCACATCTGCTCCCTTCAACTATTCTGAATTGACATTCAACGGGTTCGTGTATCAGGAAATCTTCACCACGACCTTGATCGCGTCATCGGTGCGCTCGCGGGCGTATTTGATTGCAGTCGGCACTTCGTCCAGCGAGAAGGTGTGGGTGTGGATGATCTTGGCATCGAAGCGCTTCTGCGCCATCAGCGAAGCGGCACGGTGCGTAGCACTCCGGCCTTCGCCACGGATGCCGAACAGCGTGATGTTGTTGCGCACCAAGGCCGCGATGTCAACGAGTACCGGTTTGTCGGTAAAAGCCGCCAGGCAGATGCGGCCGCCGCGCTTGAGCATGAGCGCTGCGTCATTGACCGCCGTCGGCCCGCCGGAGCATTCCAGCACGTAATGCGCACCGCCATGGGTGTATTCCTTTACTTTTGCCACAGCGTCTTCATTATTAACGTTGATGGTGTAGTCGGCACCCAGCTTGCGGCCAATGTCCAGACGGTTGTCGCGCGTGCCAGTCAGGATAACCTCGCTGGCGCCCAGTGCCTTGGCCACAGCCACACCCATCAGGCCGATCGGACCGGGGCCGATGACCACGACCGACTGGCCGGCAATCAGGCCGCCCATCGAATCGAGACCATACATAGCGGTACCGGCGGTGACGATCAGCGTGGCCTCTTCGTCGCTCATGTCGGCGGGGACGGGAGCCAGGGTGTTGATGTTGTTGACGATGTACTGGGCGAAGGCGCCATCGGTGGTGAAACCGTTGGCCCGGTGGCCCTTGTTGACCTCGCCGTAGTTCTTGCCGTAATTCAGACAGGAGGTGTACATGCCTTCGCGACAGCGCTCGCAGCGACCGCAGCCCGCGTGCACTTCGACCGTGACTCGGTCGCCGATCTTGTACTCGTCGACGCCGGAGCCGAGCTTGACGATGGTACCCATATACTCATGACCGGGGGTGAAGTTCTTGTTGAACGGCAGGCCGCCCTCGATCCATGCAGGCAATCCCTTGTAGATAATTTCCAGGTCGGTACCACAGACGGCAATGGCGTCAATACGTACCAGCACTTCGGCCAGACCGGGTTGCGGCACTGGTTTCTCAACCAGGGTAAGTTGGCCCGGGTCGCCCAATACCCATGCTTTCATGGTGGCAGGAATTTCGAAGCTTTTCTTTGTGGAAGGTGCTGCTGTCACTGCGTTCATGGCTAAATCCTCTGACGGGTTGAATTACACTGACCGCTCACTGCACGGCATGCGGCATGGACTCATTAAATAGCCATCAGACTTGAGGCGCAAGGCATCGCGGCCATATGCATTGATGCGTTTAAGTGTTTCGTTGAATCATCCAATCCGGAGCGATTTTGATCGATTCCGCGAGTGGTTTTTTGCTTCATGGTTCAGCTCTTGACAAACCCCGGAGCAGGTGGATACTTCCGGCGAAGAGCACATTACAACCCCGAGACCCCATGACTTCCAATGCCACGAACCAGCCGGAAATAAAAACCTACAAGATGGTTGAACGCTCCGACCGGCTGGACTTTGAGATCCGCAGTCACAAGGTTCGTCCCCCGGTGACAATGCCACACCGCCACGAGTTCTTTCAGATTGAAGCCAATGTTGCCGGGGAAGCGCATCATGTCATTGGCGGCCGACGCTGCATCTATCCGGCCCGATCACTGATCTTCACACTTCCTTACCGGGTGCACTGCGCCACTCATGCGCCGGCCAATTCCATATACCACGTCATCAACTTTGCCGCCGATTTCCTGCGTCAGGACTTTGCCCTGTCTCCACTGGAAATGGAGGATGCTTCCATTGCACAGCATCCGGAGTTGATCCCCTTCCTGTACGAAGGCTATGTTGACTTCATTTTCACGGAGCAGGAATTTGCCCATATCAGCGACATACTTGACCTGCTCACCCGGTTGCATCAAAACCGTACGCTGGGCACCATGGAAAGAATCCGCGGCGCCCTGCTGGAACTCATCGGCTTTGCCGTTGAACGCCATGCCCCGGCCCTGCAGTCTCTTTCAGAGAATCAGGCATTCATGCAGGGCCGCTCACACGCCCTGCAGCGTGTGCTGAAATTCATCGATGCTAACCTGAGTCGCGATATTTCCTTGAACGAAGTCGCAGAGGCCGCCTTTCTCTCCAGCAACTATCTATCCCAGCTGCTGAAAAAACAAACCGGCATGGCCTTCATCGAATGGCTGACTGCGCGTCGCATGGAGCAGGCGCAACACCTTCTGGCACATAGTGTCGATCGCATCTCCGAAATCGCGAACTCCGTAGGCTTTGCCGATGAGGCCTATTTCACACGCCGCTTTCGGCAAAGATTCCAGAAGTCGCCGAGCGAATATCGAAAGTTAATGCGCGGGAATTGAGCTGATTGCCTCGGTAATGGTGCCAAGCCTCTTGTCAGACATAACCGTCCGACAAGAGGGTTTGGGAGTTATTGAAAAAACATTTTTCTAAAGCCGCAACAAGCGCAAGCGAAGCTGAAGCTATGCTTGCGCATCTTTGAGACGCTTACGCCGCGCTGACCACGCTTGCATGCTCAGAGTGAATATGATCAAGCCGAAGAAGAACACGGCAACTTTACTGTCGATAAAGCCCTGATAGCTGCCTTCGCCAAGGATAAGCGCGGTTCGGTATTGTGTTTCCAGCGTCCCGCCCAGCACAAGGCCCAGAACCACGGGAGCAATCGGAATGTGCAGACGCAGCAAAATGTAGCCGAGCAGACCCATGATGCTCATCAGGTAGACATCGAATAGCGAGTTGCGGATCGCGTAGGAGCCGAGCACGCACATTACCAGGATGCACACCGAGAGCAGATGCGGTGGCACCCGCAGGACGCGAACAAACATGCGAATACCCCATACCTGCACCGTCAGCGTGATGATGTAGGCAAAGACTATGGAAATATAGATCGCATAAATCGTAGACAAATGGGTCTGAAACAACATCGGACCCGGCTGCAGACCGTGGATCAGAAATCCACTGAGAATGATGGCGGTGGCCGGATCGCCAGGAATGCCGAGGCTCAGCAGCGGGATCATGGCGCCGCCGGTGACGGCGTTGTGGGAAGATTCGGGCGCAACCACGCCCGACAATTCACCTTTTCCGAAATCCTCGGGATTTTTGGCAAAACGCCGCGCATGATCATAAGCAAGAAAGGCTGCAATCGGGCCGCCGGTGCCGGGGATTGCGCCGATGGTGGTGCCGATGCCTGCACAGCGCAGCATCAGCCAGAACCGATCCTTCAACTGGCGCAGGCTTGGCATCTGCGTGCGCACGTTAGTGGGAACCTTCGCCTCCTCTTTTCTCCCGTAATCCAGAAAAGTGCTCATGATCTGAGGAATAGCAAACAGCCCGATCATGGCCACCACCATATTTACGCCCTGCTGCAAATCAACGGTACCGAAAGTCAGGCGCTGGACGCCGTCGATTTCGTCGAGTCCGATAATCATCATCATCAACCCGAGCAGGCCGGCGACCACGCCGCGCGCGACCGATTTCTCGGCAAGTCCGCAGATGGTCGAAAGTCCGAACAGCACCAGGGCAAAGATTTCAACCGGGCCGAACTTGATCGCGAAAGACGCAACCTGCTCAAGCAGCACCACCATTACCGCCAGACTGAACAGGCCGCCAAAGACCGCCGAAATGACGGCAGCGCCCAGAGCGACGCTGGCCTGGCCCTTGAGCGCCATCGGATAGCCATCCATTACGGTCGCCGCGGCCGACGGTGTTCCGGGGATGCCGATCAGGATGGCCGAGACCGAACCGCCGGACATGCCGCCAATATAAACACCGAGCAGCAAACCGAGCGCGGTGGCGGGTGCCAGACCGAAAGTGAAGGGCAAGGCCAGCGCCAGTGCCATTGAATAGGTGAGCCCCGGGATCGCCCCGAAAATCAAACCGACAACGGTACCTGCAATGGTGGCAAGAACCGCGTGATAGCTGAGCGCGAGGGAGAATGCCTGGTTAAGAGTGTCCATTCAGTGAGTCCTATGACAACAGTCGCAGCCAGGAGCCTTGCGGCAGTGGCGCTCCTAGGAAAACGGCGAAGAAAAGCCAGCAGGTGAAGGTAATGCCCGCCGACAGCAGCAGCATGAATCCCCAATTACGCATGCGCAGAATGCCGAACATAATGAACAGGGTCACCGCGATGGTTGAGATCGTGAAGCCGATTCGTCCCATCAGGAAAGCGTAAAGCACCAGCAGGCCAAAAGTGGCGCCAACGATCGTAGCTTCACGCCTTGTGAATGGTTTTTCCGCTGTAACAGCGGTTTTGGCTCGGC
>CAIVZW010000239.1 GCA_903910495.1 uncultured beta proteobacterium | reverse complement strand
GTCGAGCAGGACCTTGAAGCGGAACATGAGCTGGATGCGCTGGGGTATCGGGGTGTCCGCCCAGGCGGGGAAGGCCGCCGCCGCTGCGGCCACCGCAGCATCGACTTCGCGCTGCGTACAGCACGGTGCTTCGGCTATCTGTACGCCCAGACTCGGATTCATCACCGGCATGTACTTCGCCGTGCTCGATTCGATCCACTCGTTGTTAATACAGAACTTCAGTCGCTTGATGCCAGACATTTCGTACTCCTTCAAATAAAATAATCGAGCCTGTTTCTGTTACAGACAGGGCAAAGCTTTGTTGCGCTACGCCTAATTCTTCTTGTCCGGATTGGGGATCATGGAATCGCGAACGATCGCCAGCAACTCGTGATAGTGGTCGCAGAACCCGCGCAGGGTGCGGGCAGTCGCGCCATACAGGTCGAACTCCTCGATGCTCATGCCGTCCTCGTCGTAGGCGCGACGAAAATCAGGAATCAGGTCATAGAGTTCGGAAATGATCTTCGCATCGACCGGGTTTTGCATGCGCTCCTTGACTTCAACCTTTGAATTGTTGAACAGCACTTGCCATTCGTGCGGGATCGTCAGGATGACATCGCCACCGATGAATTCCGACCAGTGCAGATGGCTCCGGTAAGCGGCTACCAGCAGGCGGGCCCGGTAGCCGCGTTGCTTGAATATCGAATAGGCTTTCTTGGTCGCGGCCACGCCCGCCCAGTCGGCGTAGCCGGGGGTCAGGCTTATTCCGTCGCGCAGGGCGACGGCTTTCATCCAGTCGTCCAGGCGACCGACCATGAGGGTGCAGGCCGGATATATGTTGGTGTCTTTTCCTTCGGCCGCCCGGCGTTTGAGACCCCGCTCTACGGCTTCGGCGACGGCGATGGCCTGGGGCACGGTGAAACACACGGTGGCATTGATCGTGACACCGCGGTAAGTGGCTTCCTCGAGCGCTGGGATGCCGGCGGCCGTGACCGGGATCTTGACCTGGACATTCGGCGCCAGCGAATGGAAATGCATTGTTTGTTCAACAATCGCTGCCGTGTTGCGATAGAGCGTCGGATTGGTTTGCATGGACAGCCGGCCCTTGACGCCGCCTTCGCGTTCGAAGATCGGCGTCAGCAGTGCCGCGCCCTTCAGCCCCATTTCCTCGATCAGCTTCCAGGCAATCTGTTCTTCACCCCAGGTCGGGTTGTCATTGAAAATGCGGGACAGCGTTCCGCGCCATGCCGGCAGTTCCTTCTTCAAGACGTTCAGAACGATGCTCGGGTTGGTTGTCGCACCAACACCGCCATTGGCGAGAGCGTACTCGAGTTCGTCTACGGCACAGGAATCATTCCAGAAATCCGTAACGTAATTCGCGGTTGTCCTTGACAAGGGGCTACGGACTAAAGACTCTTGTTCGCTAGCGTTCATTTCAATTACCTCGTGGCATGACTAAAAGTTGATGAAAACTTTGGTGTGATCGACCCTGCACCGGGTCGTTGTTTTGCGTTCAGCCCATATACATTCCGCCATTGATATCGATGACGGCACCGGTAATGAAGGCCGCAGAGTCGGAGGCGAGGAAGGCCACCGTATCGGCAATTTCATCAGGTTTTCCCAGCCGCCCGACCAGAATGGCATTTTTCTGTGCGGTAATCTCTTCATCGCTATACATCTTGATCATATCGGTTTCCGTCGTTCCCGGCGCCACCGCGTTAACGGTAATGCCGTTACGCGCCACTTTCCGTGCCAGATGCCGGGTGATGCCAATCAGCGCCGCCTTGGCGGCGACGTAGGCCGATCCGGCGCTGACGCCGCCGCTACGGCCAGACAGTGAGGAGATAAAGATGATTCGTCCCCACCCCTGCGCAATCATCGGCTTGAGCGCTTCGCAGGAGGCGAAGAAGTTGCCCTTGAGATTGACGTCCATGACGCGGTCCCACTCGCTTTCGGTAACCTTGTCGTACGGCGCGCTGCTCAGGATGCCCGCGTTGTTGACCAGAATGTCGAGCCGGCCATAACGCGCGAGCGTCTGCGTGACCATCTGAGCCAGCTGCTCGGTGCGTGAGATATCAACCTTGATCGCCCACGCGTCGCCCCCGGCGTTACGCACTTCGCCCGCCGCTTTTTCGGCGGCTTCAAGGTCGATATCGGCGATGACGGTGACGATACCTTTGGCCGCAAAGGCCGAAACGATGGCTCTGCCGATTCCTCTTGCGCCTCCGGTCACGATCGCGACCCTGTTCCTGCCGTTCATGTTTTCCATGCTTGTCCTCTCCTGTTTGAGAAACCGATTCTTGTCTTTATGACCATTTTCTGCCGCCGACCTCACACGCCGAGCCGTGCCCGGCGCAGCATCTCGACATCGTTGAAGCTTCGCGTCGGGGTATAGCCCGGAATCGGCAGGATACGCTGATGGATGATGTCGATGAAGCCATCGGCCTGCGGGAAGAAATGCTCTTCCAGTTCGTAGGCCGGGGTAATCCAGTTGCGCGAGCCGAGCACCACGGCCGGCGCATCGAGATCATCAAAGCACAGATCGTTGATGGTTCTGGCCAGATCGTTCAGGTACGATCCCCGG
>CAIVZW010000238.1 GCA_903910495.1 uncultured beta proteobacterium | reverse complement strand
TCCATTTTTCAAGCCAAGTAGTCGATTGGCGTTTTGGATAGCCTCTCTTCTTGGAAATGTAGTAGACATAGATCATCAGCGCGATGGCAGTCAGGATGCCGGGAACGAATCCGGCGAGTAAGAGTTTGCCGGCCGAGACGCTGGCCATCACCGCGTAAATGACGAAGGGGATACTGGGCGGAATCAGAGGGCCAATGATGCTCGCCGAAGCCGTCAGAGCGCCGGCGAATTTGGCAGGGAATCCGTCGTCCTTCATGGCTTGAATCATCACGCTGCCGACTCCCGCCGCTTCTGCCAGGGCAGATCCCGACATGCCCGAGACAATTACGTTGGCCATCACGTTCACATGGCCAAGACCGCCGGTAATGTGTCCCAGCCACACCCGCGCGAAATCCACAATGCGCCGGGTCACGCCACCGGAGTTCATGACTTCACCGGCTAGGATGAAGGTTGGCACGGCAAGCAACGGAAACGAGTCAAGCGAGGCAAACATGCGCTGCGGCATGCTGGTCATGGTTCCGCCCTCGAACCACAGAAAGGCAAAGCTGATGGCACCGATCGAAAATGCCACAGGCATTCCGAGCAGCAACATCACCAGCCAGCCGATGAGGAAATATGTAATCACGGAATATCCTTTACATTAGTACGTCTTGTTCCAGATTGGACAAGGTGGCGCCGCCGCTCCGGACATCCGCAACCATGTTGACCACGGTACGCGCCATCATCAGCGCTGCGCACAGTGGTATCACCAGATACACCAGCCCAACCGGCAACTCTAGGGTTGCAGTCGGCAGGCTCCACATGCGATCCACTGCTTTAGCGCCCCAGTACAACAGGTTGCCCAGGAAGAACAGCACCATCACGTTGCACAGCAGTGCGGTGTAAAGCTGTACCTTGCGCGGCAGTCGCGTTACCAGCAACTCGATGGCCACGTGGCTGCGTTCCCTGATGGCACCGCTGGCGCCGAAGAACACCATCCACACGAACAGGTGACGCGACACCTCTTCCGTCCACGACAGCGGTTCGTTGAAGACGTAGCGCGTAATGACCTGCAGGGCCAACGCAATCGTCAGCACGGCCATCAGGAAGCCGGCGATTTCGTCCTCGAAGCGACTCAGGGATTGCTTTAGCTTTGCCTTCATTTGATCGCCTGCAGTTGTTCGAGCACGCCTTTGCCCCAGGCCGCTTCGTTCTTCTCGTAAACAGGTTTCATAGCCGCGCGGAAGGCGTCGCGGTCGGGGTCGATGATAGTCACACCCTTGGACTTAAACTCGCCAATCAGCTTTGTCTCCAGCGCACGCAAAGCGGCGTCATTGACTTCGGCGCCGGCGTCGAACGCTTCGCGCACTAGCTTCTGGTCGGCAGCGGACAAGGCATTCCATTTTTTCGCGCTCATCAGCGGCATCAAAGGATTAACAATGTGTGCGGTTAGGTTGACGAACTTTTGCACCTCGAAGAACTTGAACGCGTTTATGGTCGGCAGCGGGTTTTCCTGGCCGTCAGTCACACCGGTCTGCAGGCTTAGGTAGACTTCGGCCAGCGCCATCGGAGTTGGCGTCGCGCCGATCGCGCGGATCATGTCTAGATATTGCGGTACTTCCGGCACACGGAACTTTAACCCCTTGGCGTCGGCTGGTGTACGCAGTGCTGTATTGCGCGTGGTGAAGTGACGCGCGCCGTAATACCAGGGACGTCCCGCCTTCTGGATGTTCTGGTTGGCAGCCAGCAATTTGAATTGGGCTTGGCCCCAGTCGCCTTCCATGATCTTCACTAGGTGATCCCAGTCACGGGCGACAAAGGGCGCTTCGTAGATCGACAAAGTCTTCTGCCACAGGCCAAGGATACCCGGACCTTCAATCGTGAAGTCCAGGCTGTCGTCGCTGACCTGTTGGTCGAGTTCCTTGCCGGTACCGAGTTGGCCGGCCGGAAACACGTTGATCTTCAAACGCCCGCCCGAACGCTGAGCAAGCACCTCGGCCGCGCGCACGGCACCCAAGGCCACCGGGTGGTCGATCGAGTACTGATGCCCGAGACGCCATGTCTTTTCTGGTGTCGGCGTCTGCGCCAGGGCCACGACGGGGACGACAACCAGCATGGCCAGTGTCATCTGCAACATGCGTTTAACTTGATTTCTGGGGTTCATTGGCAACTCCTATTTAGTGACGTTGATGTTGTCGAGCAGACAATTATTAGTACCTGATCTGATTGTCTGACAGCAGACTATAATGGCTTAAAAGGAATGTCAAGGAATTTGCTTATTAATTCTTCTTGGATGCGATTCCTTTCGACAACGTCGACGACGAACTCTTCAAAAGTCCGCAGAAGTAGAACCCTGCTGACATCGGGCGTTTCATGCTCTTCTTCGGGCCGGTCAGTTCCGTTCTTGACATCGCAATTTATTGCGTCATGTGGTTTGGCTTCGGAGCCAATACGCCCGAGCACCAAACGCTGTTTTAGTCCCCCTTTTCGCTAAGCAACCGCTCTGCCATTGATTTTCTTCTGGAGATCATTGAACGACAGCAATGCGAATGAGTTGCGGTCGCCTAGGCAGCAAGACATGAGTGGCCGGTCAGGCCGAGAAGTGTGCCTTCATTGGAATCCTCTTGACGGTCTGCTTCGGTCGAGTGAGTTCGCCAATGTCCGGTTTGCGGCAACGAATTCGTTAAGAGCTACTTCCGGATTGGATCAGTTTCACCCGGTCAAAACGTCCGATTCACCTCGTAACCGGACATCTATCGGAGACCGACTGATCTTCAAGGCATAGCGGACGTATCGGCCAGATAGCCGCATTGCTGACAAAGGATACGGAACCCGAACGTCAGCAAAGTCATTGCAGGCTGTCAGGTGAAAAATATTGTCAGACTGGGTCAATAGCAACTCCCGGAGCAACATCTGATCAACGGCCTATTGTGATAATAGCCGCGACCTCCCTTTCTCCGCCAAAGCGTGCCTATGTCATATTTAGCTACAGAAATTTTATACAAATTTTTGCGTATCTTGTCGCGCGACTACCCCTCCCCCCTTCCCAGGAGCACCCACCCCACTTCGGATTCGCTTTCTGGAAACGAGGTAGGAGTCCCTTAACAACTCCAGCCCAAGAACCATCATTTACGACGTGCCAAGCACGTCGTTCTCAGTTCGTTGTGCAGGCTTATTGCTATCGGACTTTCCAGTTCGCCCGATAACCCATCGCGCGAACGACGTTTCCCCTTCATGAAGTCGTGACCGCGAGGCGCTCTGCGCCCTCGCCGTCCGACGGTTGAATTGAGGATCAGGACAACCGTCCAGACCTCATCCATGCGGCACCTTGTCTCTTGGACTTGGTGCCGCTTTTTCGTTGTACCTTTCAAAAGGAGTAACACCATGAAAGTCCTCGCTCTCCCGCTATCCAACTCACAACACCCTGATCGCCTCGTCAAGCGTGCTGCACTCTCGGCCTTCAGCGCTCTGCGCATCGTGGCCGAACACGCCAACAAGGCTCCCGGCATCCTTACCCAGGCCAGCGCCGATGTGCGCGATGCCTGGCAGGAATCGGCACGCCCAAACGTCTAAAGGAGAAAGATCATGTTAGCCACAGGATTCATGATCTTTCTCGGGGTGGGGCTGATCTTTGTGAAGCTGCCCCGCCGGACCAAGCTGAGAGCACTGAAGCACGACCTGAAGATCGACATCGCGGTATCGAGCCTGGTCTTGCTGATCCACTGGGGAACCTTCTCAGGGGTCATGGCAGCGACCGTGGCCGGTCTGTTGACCAGCCTCGGTACCTCGGGCTTGAAGAAGCTGGTGGGTTACATCGACGGGGATTACTACGTCGTCGGCAAGTGGAATCTCAGCGTGTAAAGACGCTGTTCGACATTGCACTCACCACCGCTGCCGCCGAAGTCGCCCGGCAGATTGTCCGCCGTGGCTGGAGACTGCTGCTATAGCCGATCTCTAGCCTGACTTACTCGCATCCGATTCACCCCTCATCGCCCCAGTCCGGGTTACTCCGGCTGGGGCGTTCCTTTTTGGAGACGCAAAATGAACGATCTATATCAAGAAGTCACCGACCGCATCATCAAATCCCTTGAAGCCGGGACACCGCCATGGCTTCCGCCGTGGGTAGGTGGCGAACTCACCCTGCCGGAGAATGTGACCTCCGGCCACCGTTACCGGGGTATCAACATCTTGCTGCTGCACCTCACGGCTCAGGATCGCGGTTACACCACCTCGCGCTGGCTTACTTTCAAACAAGCACTGGACAACGGTGCCCACGTACGCAAAGGCGAAACCGGTACTCCAGTCGTCTTTTTCAAACCTCTGGAAATCGCCGAGAAGGCCAATACCTCCGAGGCCACGACCAAGGTGATCCCGCTGCTGCGTTACTTCACCGTGTTCAACATCGATCAGGTCGAGGGCTTGCCTGAGACCCTGACCCCCTCCTGCCTCAACACGACTGGGACCCGCTGGTCGCTGCCGAGACACTGCTCAGTACGTCCGGTGCGCATATCCAGCATGGCGGCAACAAGGCGTATTACCGGCCCGGTGACGACGTGATCCAGTTGCCACCCCGAGCGTGGTTCCCCACCGCCTCGGACCACCACATTCACCGACAACTCATCACCACGTCGACACGAACTAGGATGGTGCGATTCTTGTTTTAGACACAGCCAACGAACATTCAAGGATAGCGTTACTGGTGAGATGCGTTACTTTGATGAACTTCGAACAGTTGATGGCATAAGACATAAATACTACAGTCCGAAGTAGCCATCACCGCAAATTCATACAAAATTTTATTCATCATTTCGTCAAAAAACGGACTAGAAAGAAGCATTGCTCGACTGTAATCCACGAGCATAGCGCCACCTGAAGACGGTAACTCAAAGACCTTGCCCGCGCAGGAGTAGATGTTTTTCACATTCCCTTCTTGTCACTAGTCCAGGCAATATCTTTCCACCGCCCCGAACCCACCTTCCAAGTTCGTAAGTCGCCGAAGTCCAGTCGCGTTGATTAACGCGGTAACGCAGCGTTGACGTTTGTAGTCGCCCCGCTCCAAGGTTGAATGTGAAGTCGACCATGGCGGCGAGTCGCCCTTCTGGCTCAGTGGCCAGCACCGGGCAGTAACACAGCGTAGCGTTCAATGCTGTCACGAGATCTTGGGCCAGATAGGCTTCGGCCTCGTCCTGAGTGATTGGTGGGTGATCCTGTGCACAAAGGTGGCCGTATCCGATTGTCCAATAGCCTGCCGGGCAAATGTACGGATACGCGCGACCGGGGTCGTTCTTCGGCACGCGATGGAAACCTTCGAATTGCTTGGCCAGATTGATTGCCGCCTGTGGCACCTCAATCACCGAGGTTGTCATGACTTCACCCGGTCAAATACCCGCCCAAGGAACCAGAAATTGAGCACCCCGGCCCACAGGGCTTGATCTGCTTCAGTCCACGCATGCAGAATCGCCGCACCCCATCCAGTGCCTGCGGTCACGGCTGCCACGAACGCCGCCGTCTTGGCCGCGCAGAACAGGGCCATGAACCAGTAGGTGATCACGGGCCGCACGCTGGAAGACAACGCATCAGCCCAAGCCACGCCAGTTTTTTCACCCTGCGTACGAACGGCATCGCGCAGCGCCTCAATGGCTCCGGTATTCCAGGCTGCGTCAGCACTGGCACCGATCTCTCCCATGCGCTGCGCACCCCGCAACTTCTCGAACTCCAGCGCCTTGTCCTGCATGGACAGTTCGTGACTGCGCTCGCCATTGCGGTCCAGCCATTTGAGGATTTCCGGAGCAAGGCGAAACGCGCCGCCGAGTAATCCGCCGAGCAGTGTCTCGATCATTGCGCACCTCCGAACAGTTTGAGTTTTACGAACTCGCCAGCGAGCAGCGCCATCACCAGGCCCGTAACCAGCATTTTCACGACGGTCAGGCCGGCGGTTTTTTTGGCCTCGTTGAAGGCGTCCAGAAGTCCGCGCAACTCTTGGATATCACGAGCAGCATCCGGACCATCGAGGCCGACTTCCGACAGGGCATGCCGGGCACCACGCTCGGCGGCGCGCTCCAGGATTTCCTCGAAATCTTCCTGTGGCAACGTCACCATCTTTCGCCTCTCGATTTGTGCTTCGCTCATGGTTTCAGTCCTCCAGAAATGCGAAACCCGCCTCGAGGGCGGGTTCGGTGGTTTTAAATTCGTTAATTCAGATCGCGACGCCAGCACTCCATCCGGCAAGCTTGTAGGCGGATAGAACCGCCTCGTCCTCGATAAAACAGAGCCAGCCCACTTTGGGAACGTAATATTCCCAGGCACTCGCCACACGGACGGCGATCTGGTTGCTCTTGCCGGCCCAGACGCCAGTGGCGGCGGCGGGGACGATGTAGCGATCACCGTCGACGGGGCTAGCGGGTGGTGTCGCAAGATCCCGATCTTTGACCGAGAGTCCGACGACCGCACCGAGTCGCTTCAAGTTGGCGTCCATGCTGGTGTTCCAGCCCGACTCACCCAGCGTCCAGCCGTAGGTGAGTCCAAGATTGGGATCAGTGCTTGCCATTACGCATCTCCTTATATTGCTCCATAGTATTTGCCATAGTTAAGCCCGTAGCCTGCGCGGTCGACGCTGCGGGTCTGCTTCTGCCAACTGGTGTAGCCGGCGCGCACGGCTTCGATTTCGATCTTGAGTTTGCCGTTGATGCGGCCCAATCCGCTGTCCGTCGCTTCATCGGTGGTGAGGTAACTCCAGGCTGTCGTCGAAAGGCCCGTGACGGTCTTTTGTAGCCCGTTGTTCTCGTTGTAGACGCGTACCGTGTAGGTGGTGCCGGCTTCGGGGCCGATGTTGGCCTCCGTTTGCGTAACCAGATAAACCGTCTGCTGCATGCGGTCGCGGTGAGACCACGTCAACGCAATCTGGCCAAGAATCACCGTGGGCCACATTACGGTATTCACCTTGACGTTCCCCGGTGGATAGGGACGAATCATTCGGCCAGCAAAGGTGTAGCTGTCTGCCGTCGCCGCCGATTCCGTTAGCCGCCCAAGGCCAGTCGCAGGGAGCATCTTGGCCTGCACGGTTTCACCTGAGAGGTATTGCTCGGTGATCAGTGCCTCCAGCGCCTCAGCGAACCAGATGCGCGCTGCGGTCAGGTGCGGCACCGGCACGGTATCGAGTACGCCGCGATCCACGGTCACTGTTCCCGCAACCAGATTGATTGCCTTGACCGCCACGATCTCGTTGTCGAGATAGGCATAGGTGTCGAGCTTTACCCCATCCAGGTCTTGTCCGTTGCCGATGGCGAGTACGGTCGCCTGTTCATCGATGGCATTGGTCACCGTTGCGTTGGGCGTAAAGCCCATCGTCTCCACTTCGGCGTAGGCAGCACTACCCTGGCGAGTCAGCAGTTTGAGGTTGAGCGAATCGCCAGAGGGGCGACTGGCGCAAGCGATCAGCAAGCCTCCTTGAGGATCCAGTTCGTCCCTGGCGGTCTGGGATTCGCCAACCACTCGTTTGACGACCGTCCACCACGGCGCTTCGCTCAGTCGTCGATACGGCACCGGGGCGGGCGAAGTCAGAGGTGACACCCATGAGGTCGGCGTCGGGGAAACATAGGAGGCCGACGGCAGCCCAAAAATATCCTCCACGCACTCGATGCGTACCCGACCGTCTGTCAGCGTGCCGTAGGACACACGCACCACCCGCATCACCAATTGCGCGATGCCCAGTTCTGGCCAGGTGAACTTGAACACTTCGCCGATGTTGAGATTGGAGGCCTGACGATTGGCGATCAGCGTGGCTTTGGCGAGCGGCACCGAGAGTTGCTTGAGATCGCCCAATGCGACCCGAGAAGCCAGACTGCCATTGCTGACACCAGAGTAATCGACCGTAGCCGACGACACCACGCCACCAGCCAGTTCCAGTGCAGCCAGATCATGTACCGTGATGGCAGCATCCTTGTCGGTGGATCGGTCGCGGTAGCGCACGGTGATCTGATTGATGAGTTCCGATTCTGCCGGTCGCGAGAAACTCTCCAACTCGAGGATGTTCGACGCATCAAGCACCAATAGGCTGGAAACCGTGTAGTCTGCCCGGGCGAGTTTCAAGACGAACCTGCCGGTGCGGGGATGCACATAGAGCGTGCCGTCGATATGGCGCAACACCTCGGCGATGAATTCCTCCAAGGCTTGTTCGCGATCCCACAAAATCGACAGACCGTATTGTTCCGTGGCCAGCGTATTGGCCGATGTCTGGAAACTGGTCGCATCGATTTCGCTCGCCGCGTAGCCTAAGCCCCAGGTCGCATTGTTCAGGCACTCGTAGATGATGTGCGCCGGATTGGCGTCCCCGTTGATGTTCCCGCCGCCCAGCGCCGCCGGTGCCGGGATGCGCCGCGCTTCGACACTCCACGGTTTGACGTAAGGATTCATGGCCGACAGCAGGCATTGCTGGGCAATGAGCGATACCACGCCACGAAAGGCGGGAATGACGGCCCCGAGTTTCTGCTGCAGGTAGCCGGAAACGGTTTCGGTCGAGCCCCCCATCTTGACCTCGACGTAGCCTTGGACGCCACCCTCGCGGGATTCACCGCCGAAGAGTTCGGGCGCGTTGATGTAAATCGTCTGCGAGGAGGTGATGCTGCCACTCCAGGCTGTGCGCTCACCGACGATGATGCGCGTCACCGCATCCACCGGCCCGTGACACAGTGCTAAATGGAGCCCGGCGTAATAGCGATGACCGACGACATAGCTGGATGACCCACCACCGCCTTTACCACCGCCGCCCATTTAAGCCGCCTCCTGTGGCTGCGCGTGCTGTTGCTCAATCACATCCGCCAGCCGGCTGGCCATCGCATCGCCTGTGGCGCGCAACCAGTCGGTCGTCACGCCCTGTTGCCGAAAATCATCAAAGGTGACGCCCTCACGCGGGAACCACTTGCGCAGACCTGCGTTGCAATAGCCGAAGGCTTTGGCGTCGTCATGCGTCACGATCATTTCTTGCCTCCACTACCCGACGATTGGCGAATCTCGGTGGTTTTAACGTCGCCATACCAGACCACATTGGCCTGGCGGATGACGCGGGTACCGAACAGCACCGGAATGGCTTTGCCGGATTCCGCCACCGGCACGTCGAGATTGCCCGGCGTGGGCGCAATGGGCTTCGGCGGCTTGGGCGTAAGCAGCATACCGATGACCGTCGTGATGACCCAGATGGCTATCTGTACCCACATGATTCAGTCCTCAGACAATCGAATCCCCGGCGAAGGGGTTCTTGACGGGGATCCACGGAAACCCGCCGAAATTAAGACTGTTGCCGAACTTGCTCTGGCAGGTGGCGAACGTCCGGTCACAGCCGGCAAAGGCTTCGAAAGGCACACCCAATGCGAGCCCCGGCAGCACAGCGGAGAGCGTGATGGTGTCACCGGAGTGGTTGGTGATCATGCGCGGCACACCGGCCACCCGGAGATAACCTCCGGTCAGCCACGCGGACGTCTGCG
>CAIVZW010000237.1 GCA_903910495.1 uncultured beta proteobacterium | reverse complement strand
CTGATCGGGTCTGTGTGTTGAATGTGGGCAGTGGCGAATAATGGTGAGCAGCGATAAGCAATCTGCGGCAACTGACGCTGTGTCTCTCTGTGCCAGATGTCAGCACAGTGTCGAGGTCAGGGGAATGCAGCAGCTTGTTTGCCTGGCCTATCTGTCGGTGCGGGATCCGATGACAGAGGATGTCTGCAAGGAATTCGAGCCCAAGAGAAAAAAGATTCCCGCTTCTGCCGTTGACTGACCCCGCGCCGGGTGTTTCAGCCCTCAGCCACGCGCTTGGCAATATGCGCCAGTGCTTCCTCTACCTGATCGACAAGGATCAGGCACAGATCGCCCGCTTCAAGGGTTTCCAGCGCCGTGTCGATGGCCAGAAACTCACCGTGGATTTCCGTGATGTCCCTGGCCCGTTTGGTGTTCTTCAGTCCCAGTTGCAACAGTGCAAGCACCTCACCGTCGGCGCGTCCGCGCTGGCATTGGTCCTGATAGAGAACGACCTGGTCGAACGCATCGCCAAGGATTTCGGTCTGTTGGCGGATGTCTTCGTCGCGCCGGTCACCGGCGCCGCTGATGACGACCGAGCGGCGACAGTCGGCAGTTGCCGGCATGTTGTTGATGGCATTGACCAGCGCCTGGATGGCATCCGGGTTGTGGCCGTAGTCGGCGATCAGCGTCGCTCCGCGGTAATTGAACAGGTTGAAACGTCCGGGTGCCGACTGCGCGTCATTGACAAAGCCGGCCAGTCCGCGGCGGATGACGGCCCAATCGAGTTCGAGAGCCCAGCCGGCGCCGGTGGCGGCCATGGCGTTTTCGATCTGGAAGCCGATGGCACCGTTGGCGGTCACCGGAATTTCAGCCAGGGGAATGCACTGGCTAAAGCCGCCTTCGGAGGCGACAATCGAATCACCGTCCAGATAGATGATGCGTTTGCCCTGGGCGCGATGCATGGCCATGACCGGATGGTTGCGGTCGCAGGCAAAGAAGGTAACCTTGCCGGGGCAGGAGTCGGCCATGCGGGCGACCATCGGGTCGATTGCATTGAGTACGGCGACTCCGCTGTCTTTTTTGACGTTCTGGACGATGACGCGCTTGACGACGGAGAGGTCTTCGACGGTGCTGATGAAGGAAAGGCCAAGGTGGTCACCGCTGCCGATGTTGGTGACGACAGCGACATCGCAGCGGTCAAAGCCAAGGCCTTCGCGCAGGACTCCACCGCGCGCCGTCTCCAGGACGGCGGCGTCAACGTCGGGATGGAAGAGAACATTCCTGGCGCTCTTCGGGCCGCTGCAATCGCCGCTATCGATACGCCGGCCCTGGATATAGACGCCGTCGGTAGTGGTCATGCCGACGCGCAGACCATTGCTGCCGAGAATGCTGGCGATCAGGCGTACGGTGGTCGTCTTGCCGTTGGTACCGGCGACGGCAATGAGCGGAATGCGCGCATCGTCGCCGTCGGCAAACATGTTGGCAATAATCGCCTCGCCGACCGCGCGGCCCTTGCCAAACGAGGGTTGCAGGTGCATGCGCAGACCCGGTGCGGCATTGAGTTCGACGATGCCGCCGCCCTGCTCTTCGAGCGGGCGAAGCACATTGTTGCAGACGATGTCGACGCCGGCGATGTCGAGGCCAACCATCTGGGCCGCCGCAATGGCGCGTGCCGCAAAGTCCGGATGCACGTCGTCGGTGACATCGGTGGCCGTGCCGCCGGTCGACAGGTTGGCGTTGTTGCGCAGGATGACACGCATTCCCTTGGCTGGAATCGATTCGGCCGTCAGTCCGTCGACCGCCAGGCGGGCGAGGGCAATGTCGTCAAAACGGATTTTGGTCAGTGAGGTGGCATGGCCTTCACCGCGCCGGGGGTCGCTGTTGACCTGCTCGACGAGCTGGCGAACCGTGCGCACACCGTCGCCGACGACCAGCGGGGGCTCGCGTCGGGCCGCGGCAACGAGTTTGTTGCCGATCACCAGCAGGCGATGATCCTGGCCGGAAAGGTAACGCTCGACCAGCACTTCATCGCTGATCTTGAAGGCCGCGACATAGGCGGCTTCAACCTGTTCCCGGGTGGTCAGATTGACGGTTACCCCTTTGCCCTGATTACCGTCCTGCGGCTTGACGACCACCGCACCACCCAGTTCAAGGGCGGCCGCCCAGGCATCTGCCGCGTTTTCTACCGGACGTCCGACCGGGACCGGAACACCGGCAGCATTCAGCAAGGTCTTGGTCAGTTCCTTGTCCTGGGCGATGGACTCGGCCACGGCGCTGGTACGGTCGGTTTCGGCGGCCTGTATGCGTCGCTGCTTGCTGCCCCAGCCGAACTGCACCATGCTGCCTTCGGTCAGGCGGCGATAGGGAATATTGCGTGCGACGGCGGCATAGACGATGGAACCGGTACTTGGCCCAAGTCGCACATCCTCGTCGAGTTCGCGCAGGCGATGCAGTGCGCTGGCCAGATCGAAGGGTTGGTCATTGAAGGCCACCTGGCATAGCTCCTGAGCCAGTTCGAAGGCGAGCCGGCCAACCACCTCCTCGCTGTATTCGACGACCACCTGATAAACGCCGGGCTCCAGTGTCTGTGCCGTGCGGCTGAAGGTCACCGGACAACCGGCCTGCGCTTGCAGCCCGAGTGCGGCATATTCGACGGCGTGCGCCATGGAGACGATTTCATTGCTGACGGTTGGCTGGAGCAGGGCAATTTCCGGGAAACGTTCGCGCAAACGGGCTTCAAAACCGGCGATGTTGCCGATCGTGCATTCAGCCTCGGTGCAGGTGATGATGGCCTCGATGGCCGTATGCCGGCTCCACAGGTTGGGACCGCGCAATGCCCGGATGCGTGATACGTCCATAAACAGATTCCTATTGGTTTTGCAGTAAGTATGAACAGCTAACCACCAAGCCACCAAGGCCACCAAGAAGCACCAAGTTAACCCCTTTTATCTTGGTGAAACTTTGTGTACTTTGTGTCTTTGTGGTGAGGCTTTTAGCCTTGTCTTTCAACATTATTCAACGAAGAAAGTTTCGATTCCGGTGCGCATGACATCGGGGGAAATGCCGAGCGCCCAGGCCGCGCCCACGGCGGCCAGAACGTTCTCAACCTGTTCTTTCGCCAAGCCGCCCTCGGTCAGCGGAATGTCGCTGAGTCTGGCCAGCGCTGTTTCACCCTGTCCGCTGGCCAGCATGATCTGTCCGTAGCGAACGATCACGGCGCGTTTGCCCTGTTCACGATGCACGGTGATGGCCGGCAATTCCGGGTCAAGCGCAAAGTAAATGACTTCGCCGTCGCATAAGGCCGCCATGTCTACCAGCATCGCGTCCTTGGCGTTGAGTACCACCGCCCCCCGGGGCAGGACCAGATCGACCTGGGTACGCAGCACGGTGAATACCTGTTCCGGCGTTTCAATATAGTAACGGCCGGTGTGTCGTTCGACATCGACATTGGTGACGACGCCGACCTGGCAGCGGTCATAGGCCAGACCCTCGCCGAGGATGGCATCGCTGCCGTTCTCGAAGACGGCGGCTTCAATGGCGCGGTTCATCAGAATGCGGTTGGCCGCCTGCCAAGTGGCGCGATCGCCCTTTTCTGCGTGCCGGCGGTCGAAATAGAGGCCGGTGCTGCAGGCCAGTCCCGTGTGTTTCCCGGAGAGGGTGAGCAGGCGTGCGATGAGGCGGCAAACCGTTGTCTTTCCGTAACTGCCGGTGACGCCGACGACTGGAATGCGACCATCGTCGCCATCGGGGAACAGGTGCTCGACGATGGAACGGCCGACCGGACGGGCTTCGCCGTTGGCCGGCTTGATGTGCATCAGCAGGCCGGGGCCGGCATTGACTTCAACGATGGCGCCGCGCTGCTCGTCGAGCGGGCGGGAAATGTCCTCGCAGACCAGGTCGACACCGGCGATGTCGAGGCCGACGATGCGCGCCGCCAGCGACGCGGTATCCGCAGTATCAGGATGGACCTGGTCGGTAATGTCGCAGGTATGGTTGCCGGTGCGCAGCACGAGCACTTCGCGGCCGGCTGGCAGAACCGATTCCGGCGTAAATCCCTGGCGCGCAACTTCATGCAGGGCTACGGGGTTATCGCTAAGGTCGATGATGTCGAGCGGAAACTCCTCGGCAGCGCCACGGCGCGGGTCGGAGTTGAGCTGGCTGTCGATCAGGGCGTTGATCGTCGACTGGCCATCGCCGACGACCGCAGCGCTTTCACCACGCGCTGCGGCGATCAGTTTGCCGCCGACGACCAGCAGGCGGTGTTCGGAGCCACGGATGAAACGCTCGACGATGACGCCGCTGCCCTCCTCGATGGCGGCCATGTAGGCGGCCTCCACTTCCTCGCGTGTCATCAGGTTGGTGAACACGCCACGTCCGTGATTGCCGTCGGTGGGTTTGACAACGACCGGCACGCCGATGTCTTCGGCGGCCTCCCAGGCATCGGCCGGGCTATCAACCATGCGCCCTTCGGGGACGGGAACGCCACAGGACTGGAGCAGTGTCTTGGTCAGATCCTTGTCGCGCGAGATGGTTTCGGCGATGGCGCTGGTACGGTCGGTCTCTGCCGTCCAGATGCGCCGGCTGCGTATGCCGTAGCCCAGTTGCACGAGGTTGCCGGTGGCCAGCATGCGGATCGCCGGGATGCGGCGTTCCCTGGACGTGGCCGCATCGACGATGCAGCCGGTACTTGGTCCGAGCAACTTGCGTTCGGCGAGGTCGCGCAGGCGTTCGACATTGGCGGAAACAGCGAAGGGCGTATCCTCGATGGCCGCCATGACCAGTTCGCGTCCGGCCTCCAGGCAGGCGCGGGTGACCTCCTCGTGCCAGGCGCGGATGGCGACCTTATACACGCCAGGTATCGACGTCTGGCGCGCCTTGCCGAAACCGCCGGGCATGCCGGCGAGGTTTTGCAGTTCAAGCGAAACGTGCTCAAGTATGTGTGCAGGCCAGGTCCCTTCGTCGAGCCGGCGCAGAAAACCGCCACGCTCTCCGTAACTGCAACGGTGCTCGATCAGCGAGGGCAGGAAAGTCTTGAGGCGATCGACAAAACCGGGAATGGTATTGGACGGAAAGTCTTCCAGTTCTCCAATATCGACAATGGCTTCAATGACTGGCCGGTAGGTCCAGATGTTCGGTCCGCGCAGGTAGCGGATTTCAAGAAACGTGATGTCTTTCATTTTATGGAGTCAGTGTCGACACAGTGGAAGGCGTGGTGGTGAGGTGAATGAACGAGGGGGCAGCCATTGAACGAATAACGCGGCTTGCGGTTTTCGGATTACGCCGGTCAAAGGAAACGATCCAGAATCTTGCGGCTGTTCTGGTCAAGCGCATGGCGGTCACGAATCAGGTAGTAAATACCGTTGCTGTCGGCGATCAGTAGCGCCGGGGAGACCAGACGGCGGATATCTTCCTCTCCCTTGAGGACGAGGCTGGTGTCGCCGTGATTGGTCTTCACCCGCCAGGTACTCGGTGTGGCAAAACTCGATACGCTGACGATGCGGCTGATGACGGGCATGAATTCGCGCATGGCGAGTTCGCTTTCGACCAGTGTGCGCCATTCGTCCGGCAGGTCGCTGAGACGGTCAATCCACGCCAGTTCGTGGCCGTGCGGGTCGACCAGGGCGATGCCCTGGTCCGGGGAGGCAATGGGGAAGGCGCGTACCGGGACAATACCCTCATGCGTTTCACCGTCAGCGCCGGTCAATAACAGACGTCCGAACGTATCGCGCCGCAACTGGAAATTAGGCGTATTGATCATTCGCGATTCCCCTCGGCCTTGCCTTCAATTTCGATGCTGATTCTTTCGCTTTCGCTGTCCATGTTGCGTGCCTGCGCCTGGTAGAGACGGAAGTAATGGCCTTCCTGCGCCATCAGTTCATCATGGTTGCCGACCTCGACGACACTGCCGCGATCAAGCACAACCAGACGGTTGGCATCGCGCAGGGTGGACAGGCGGTGGGCAATGGCGATGGTGGTACGACCGCGCACGAGATTGTCGAGGGCTTTCTGGATTTCCTTCTCGGTGGTGGTGTCGACCGATGAGGTGGCTTCGTCGAGAATGAGAATCTTCGGGTCGATCAGCAAGGCGCGGGCGATCGAGATGCGCTGGCGTTCACCACCCGAGAGCGCCTGGCCGCGTTCGCCAACCAGTGAATCATAGCCCTGTGCCAGGCGCAGGATGAACTCGTGGGCGTGCGCCGCGCGCGCCGCCGCGACAATTTCTTCGCGTGTGGCTCCGGGTTTGCCGTAGGCGATGTTTTCGGCGATGGTGCCGAAGAAAAGGAAAGGTTCCTGCAGCACCAGGCCGATGTTCCTGCGGTATTCGGCTACGGGCAGCGAGCGGATGTCGACCCCATCGATCAGGATCGCGCCCTCGGTGACATCGTAGAAACGGCAGATCAGGTTGACCATGGTGCTCTTGCCTGAACCGCTGTGGCCCACCAGGCCGATCATTTCACCCGGTTCGATGGTGAGGCTGATGTCGCGTGTGACGCTGCGCGTGCCGTAACGGAAGCCAACATCACGCAATTCGATGCGCCCGGTCACGTTAGCCAGATGCACCGGATTGGCCGGCTCCGGAACGCTGGACACATGATCGAGCACGTCAAAAATGCGCTTGGCGCCGGCGGCGGCCTTCTGCGTCATCGAAACAATGCGGCTCATCGAATCGAGACGCATGTAGAAGCGGCCGATATAGGCGAGGAAGGCAGTGAGCACGCCGACCGTGATGTCGTTACTGGAAATTTGCCAGATGCCGAAGGCCCAGACGACGAGCAGACCGACTTCGGTCAGCAGCGTGACCGTCGGCGTGAACAACGACCAGACTTTGTTGACCTTGTCATTGACTTCGAGGTTGTGTGCATTGGCGGCGCGGAAGCGTGCCGCTTCACGGTTTTCCTGGGCGAAAGCCTTGACCACGCGGATTCCGGGAATGGTATCGGCCAGGACGTTGGTGACTTCAGCCCAGATGCGGTCGACACGCTCGAATCCGGTGCGCAGCTTCTCGCGGACTTTGTGGATCAGGACGCCGATGACCGGCAGCGGCAGCAGCGTGACCAGGGCTAGCCAGTGATTGATCGAGAACAGGATGATCGCTGTCATGGCGATCATCAGCACGTCGGTGACGAAGTCGAGGAAGTGCAGCGAGATGAAGATATTGATGCGGTCGGTTTCCGAGCCGATGCGTGACATCAGGTCGCCGGTGCGTTTTCCGCCGAAGTATTCCTGCGAGAGCTTGAGCAGGTGTTCGTAGGTGGTCGTGCGCAGGTCGGAGCCGATGCGCTCGGAAACCAGCGCCAAAATATAGGTCCGTGCCCAGCCCAGCACCCAGGCCAGTATGGCCGCGCCGAGCAGGCCTGTAAGGTAGAACGTTACCAGTGGTGTATTGATCGGTTCGCCGTTCTGGTAGGGGATCAGCACCTTGTCCATCATCGGCATCGTCAGATACGGCGGAACCAGCGTTGCCGCTGTCGAGGCCAGCGACAGCAGGAAACCGGCAAGCAGGCGCCAGCGGTAGGGATAGGCAAAACGCCACAGCCGGAACAGCGTCCATGTCGAGGGCGGGATGTGGATTTCCTTGCTGCACACCGGACATTCTTCCTGTCCGGCCAGCAGCGGTGTTTCGCAGTTCGGGCAAAGGGCCTGAGTCAACGCCGGCGGGGCTTCTCCGGTAAGCTGAAAGGCGAGTTGTCGCGTGAAATGCTCGATCAGACGCCCGGCGGCGATGTCCGCGCCGAGCGTATAGCGCCACTGTGCCAGTCGGGCGTTGGCGTCCAGGAGTTCGAGACTGCCCACGCCCGAATGGTCACGACGCGTCAGCGTCAAACCGTGGTGGAAAGTGTGCGCCTGCCAGTTTTCATCGTCGGCCGATCGGGCGAGCAGTCGCTGCGTGGTCAGTACGACCAGGCCGGCGGAAAAATGCAAGCGGGCATCAAGGTCGATCTCCAGCCAGGCCAGAACGCTTTCGTCGCCAGTGAGTTGTGCTTCGACCTGCGGGAACCACGCCGGGGGCAGGGGCATCAACGAGATGCCGCTTTCAGTGTTATTGCTCGCGACGAAGGGCGGATGAACGCTGTTGGTCATTGTCGGGTATTTTTGGGGGACGGCAGGAAAACGACAGAACTTGCGAGTATACCGTCTTCGCTTGCGAACTGCTGCGACTCTTGCGCGGATCGAAACAGAACATCATCCGGCTTGTGCCGTCGAGGCCAGAGGCATTCGCACACAACTGCCGATATCCCCGCACGTGAATTGCTTGCACTAACCGACTGTCAAGCTTGAACCGGGTTTCGGGGATATGAAGGATCCGGTCTTCTGATTGGGAAAAGGAATCAATCGATGGCTTCGATCACATCTCCATCGACGTGGAGCAGTGCACCGGTTGTGCCTGATGCCTGGGGAGAGGCGAGGTAAACAACCTTGTTTGCCACCTCGTCAACGGTTGCCGTATGCGGGAAGGACAGGGGGGAATGATGTTTCATTTCGAAGGCGGCAACTGTCTCTTCCATGGTCAGGCACAAATCATTCTGATCTTCCTTGCGCATGGCTCCGGGGCTGGGCAGGATCGGGCCGGGCAAGATGGCATTGACGGTAACGCCTGTGCTTCCGACGCGTTTGGCCAAACCATGAGTGATTGAAAGGACGGCGGCCTTGGTGAGTCCGTAATGCATCATGTCGGTCGGGATGTTCAGCGCCCATTCCGAAGAAAGGAACATGACGCGGCCCCAGTAACGCTCCATCATCCCCGGCAGGTAAGCGCGTGACAAGCGCACGCCGGACATCACGTTAACCTCGAAATAGCGTGTCCACTCGGAATCCGGAATGCTGAAGAAGTCCTGTGACTCATAAATGCCGACGTTGTTGACCAGGATGTCGGCGCGGGGTTGCGCCGCCAACAGCTCCTCGCAGCCCTGCGCAGAGCCAACATCGGCCGCAACGCCACGGATGCTGACTTGCGCAACCTCGGCGCTGAGCTTTGCAACGGCAGACTCGACAGCGGCAGCCTTGCGTCCGTTCAGTACTACATTGGCCCCGGCCAGAGCCAGCCCCCTGGCGATCATGTAGCCGACACCGGCTGTGGAGCCTGTGACGACGGCGGTTTTACCCGAGAGGTTGATTTTCATGAGGTGGGCTTTTCTTGAAAAAAGATAAAAAATTCACAAATTGGATAGAAATATTTTTTCAAATCAATAGCTCACGATAACAGTGAACAAAAACGGGTGCAATCAGTTTTCCACGACATCAGTTTACCGCAATGAATCAGAACTCTTTTTTTCGTGTCGGACAACCCAGTCGTCCGCCAAACCGGGTGCATTTCAGTGTTGCTGCCACACACGCGAAACACGCTGCGCGTTCATTTCCCCGCACTTACTTCTTGTGGCGAAGCCTGGCTCTAAATCTGCGAACTGAAGATTGCAACTCATTTCCAGAGTCCTTTACCGCACG
>CAIVZW010000236.1 GCA_903910495.1 uncultured beta proteobacterium | reverse complement strand
GTGATTTCCCGGCTGTCGAATTACATCTGTCTGGCACCCGGCGATCTGATCTTCACCGGAACCCCGGCCGGCGTGTCAAGGATTGTGCGCGGCGATGTGCTTGAAGGCGGTATTGATGGCCTTGGCGAACTGAAAATCCGGCTCGTCTGAGATCTGATCGTTGGTAAAAACGCGGAGAAGGAACTGAACGGTCGGTAGACGAAGGCTGAACGGCGCGCAGCCAAGAGGACTTTGTGGGTCGGGCTTCAGCCCGACAGGTATCGGAGACTCGTCGGCCTGAAGGCCGACCCACAAGAGGTTCGCATCTTAATGGATAATTTGGGTTAATTGCACCCGGAATACTGAAGTGTCTTGACGGCAGGCCGGAATAGGATAGGCTGCCGGGTCTTGTGCCTTGCCTTGAGCCTTTTCATGTTTCTTTGCCAGTCCCGCCTGATCCTGCGGCACGCCACCCCGATGCTGATCGCCCAGCTGGCCTCGATGGGCATGATGGTGATCGATACCGTGCTGCTCGGCCATTACGGCACCGAGGATCTGGCCGCTGTGGCAGTCGGTGGCGGAATTTACATCGCGGTGATTCTTGCCCTGACCGGCATCCTGCAGGCGGTGTCGCCGACCGTTTCCCATCTCAAGGGCGCCGGACGGGATGCCGAGATCGCCGGTGCCCTGCAGCAATGCTTCTGGCTCGCGCTGATCCTGTCTGTGCCGGGAATTGTTTTCCTGCAACATCCGGACGCCTTGCTGGCTCTCTCGGACATTGAGCCGGGCGTCGAAGCCAAGGCCCGTTCCTACCTTGCCGTGCTGGCTTGGGGCATACCCGCTGCCCTGTTCTACCGGACCTTCTATGCCTTCTGTAACGCGCTTGGGCAGCCGCGACCGCTGATGATCATTTCTCTGGGCTGTACGCTGTTGCACGGAATTCTGGCCTGGTCGCTGGTCACCGGATGGCCCGGTGGTGCAGGGTTGGGCACAGTGGGTTGCGGCATTTCGAATGCCGTGGTCAGCTGGCTTGCGCTGATTGCCGGTGCGGCCTACATGGGTCGTGGCCAGGCCCTGGCCTCCTATCGTCTGGTACAAGGCTGGCAGTGGCCGCGGCCGGCAGCGATGTGGGAACTGGTACGCCTCGGCTTGCCGATGGGCTTTTCCAACTTTGTCGAGATTTCATCCTTCACGCTGATCGCACTCTTTGTCGCCCAGCTTGGCGCAACAGTCGTGGCCGGCCATCGCATTGTCGCCAATCTCGCCGCCCTCTGTTACATGCTGCCGCTGGCGCTGGCGATTGCGGTGATGGCTCAGGTCGGGCAGGCCGCAGGCGCGCGCGACTGGCGCCGTGCCAGGGTGTCTGCCGGCGCCGGGCTGGTGCTGGCCGGCGTACTGGCTGCGCTGCTCGGGCTGCTGCTGTGGCTGGGCGAGAACCTGCTGGTCACGGCCTATACCAGCGATCCGGCGGTTCGCCTCGTGTCGCTTTCGCTGATCGTCTATGTGGTGATCTATCAGGTGTTTGATGCGCTGCAGACCGTTGCAGCCTTTGCCCTGCGCGGCTACAAGATCACCTTCGTGCCGATGTTCGTGCATCTCGCCTGCTTCTGGGGCATCGGCCTGTTCGGTGGCTGGTGGCTGGCCTTCCGCATAGCTACCCCGATGGGAGTTGCCGGCTTCTGGGTGGCTTCGCTGGCCAGCCTGGTAATTGCCGGCGCGCTGCTTTGCGGCTTGCTGTGGCGGGCGGTGAGGATATTGCGCTAGTGCGCTAGACCTCCAGCCATTTGCGCCGCCAGTTGTTGGCGCGCGCGTCGGCGACCAGCCTGGCCGTATCATCGGGAGGCGGATCGAGGCGGACGTGAAACTCCATCAACTCGTCACGCCGGAACGCATGCACCTTGATCGTGTCACCCGCCCGGTAGCGTGCGAGCTGCTTGTCGAGTGAGGCCGGCGTTACGCGCAGCCCGTCGATGGCCAGCAGGAGGTCGCCGGAGGAAAGACCG
>CAIVZW010000235.1 GCA_903910495.1 uncultured beta proteobacterium | reverse complement strand
GAGCGGGAGTTCGGTCGTGGTAATCGATTCGTAGATGGCATTGCGCGAAACAAAATAGCTGACCAGAGTCGTGGCCAGAAATCCGGAGCAGAGCAACAGCCAGATGACGGTGATCAGCTTGGCCTTGTCGCTGATTGTGCGGGTCGGTTTCATGAGGTTTGCACGGAAATAATCACAGATTGTTCATTAGGCGAAATCTGGGGAAAAAAACCGTTCGTGGTGAGCTTGTCCCCCAGGAGGACTTCCTGCGGGGCATCGAACCATGAACGGCCCTTCGACAGGCTCAGGGCGAACGGGTTTTAAGAATGGATAATCTGGAATAATCAGACTCAGTCATTACGTACGGATGGTTTCATCGAGGGTGATATCGACCATCAGGTCATTCGACAGGAGTTCCAGATCGGCGGTCAGCGCGCGGGCATCAAGCGATGGCAGGGCGGTCAGTTCCGCCGTGGCATGGAACAGTATTGCGGCCGACATTGGCGCGCTGGCCGTGTGCGTAGTGAGGGCTTCCACGTTGATCGCGTGCCGGGCAAGAACCTGGGAAACCTCGCGCACGATGCCGATGCGGTCATGGCCGACGAGCGAGAGCTTGAGGCGCCGGTTTCCTGTTCCGGCTGCGGCGGAAGCACCGGGCTCGGAGGCTTCGGACGTGATGCGCAGGCCGGGCAGCCCGGCCAGGGTGGCCTTGAGCGCTTCGAGATGAGCCTCGGGGACACTCACGCAGACGATTCCGGCGAACTTGCCGGACAGGTGCGACATCGATGACTCCAGCCAGTTGCCCTGGTGCTGACTGATGGCGGTGGCAAGCTGTTCGACAAGACCCGGACGATCATCCCCGATCGCGGTTAGAACGAGAGAAATAGTGCTGCTGCCCATGGTGCGCTCCTGAAAGGGAATGCCGCCATTGTACCCGTCAGGACCGCCTAGATCACTTCAAGCGTCAGGATCAGCTGGTATTCGGCGAGCTTGTCGCCTGCGGCAACGAACAACTCGACGACCTTCCCGGAATGCGGTGCCGGGATGTCGAGGGCGACCTTGCCGGTTTCCATCACGATCAGGGTGTCATCGCGTTCGACCTGGTCGCCCGGAAGGACCAGCACGTCATCGACGCTGACATCGCCTCTGGCGCAATTGCCGCAGGATGTCCAGCATCCGGGGAATTTCGGGAGGCGGACTTCTATGATTCTGCTCATTGCCGTGAACGTTTCCGGGAGAAAGACCAGGGGCCGTCATTCTAGCCGGTTTATTTTTCGACGAAAGCCCGCTCGATAAGATAATCGCCCATGGCCCCGATGTGCGGCGAGATTTCGAATCCGCGCTGGTCGAGCAGTGTGCAGCAATCCCTGATCATGGCCGGACTGCCGCAGACCATGACGCGGTCGTGCGCCGGATCGAAGGCCGGCAGACCGATCGTCGAAAACAGCTTGCCGCTTTCGATCAGGTAGGTGATGCGGCCCTGGTTCGGAAAGGCTTCGCGGGTGACGGTCGGATAATAAATGAGTTTGTCCCGCACCAGATCGGCGAAATACTCGTGATTCAGGAGTTCGCGCGTGATGAAGTCGCGGTAGGCCAGTTCGCTTACCGTGCGTACGCCATGGACGAGAACGACCTTCTCGAAGCGCTCGTAACTTTCCGGATCCTGAATCAGGCTCAGGAAGGGTGCCAGACCGGTACCCGTGGCCAGCATGTAGAGGCGCCTGCCGGGTTTCAGGTCGCGCAGGACCAGCGTGCCGGTCGGTTTGCGGCTGACGACGACGGCATCGCCGACGGCCAGATGCTGCAGCTTCGAAGTCAAGGGGCCGTTCGCTACCTTGATGCTGAAAAACTCGAGGAATTCGTCGTGGTTGGCACTGGCGATGCTGTAGGCCCGGGTCAGCGGACGGCCTTCGTGTTCGAGGCCAAGCATAACGAACTGGCCGTTGATGAAGCGCAAGCCGGCATCGCGGGTGGTGCGGAAACTGAAAAGACTGTCGTTCCAGTGATGGACGGAGAGGACGCGCTGTGTTG
>CAIVZW010000234.1 GCA_903910495.1 uncultured beta proteobacterium | reverse complement strand
GCACACGAGCCGATACCGCCCTGTCCGACCGCATTCGTCACAAATACAAGATCAAGAACACCACTGGCTACAGTCTCAATGCGCTGATCGACTACACCGATCCGATCGACATCCTCGCGCACATGATGATTGGTTCGGAAGGCACACTTGGCTTCATCTCGCGCGTGACCTATTACACAGTGGCTGACGATCCCTGCAAAGCCAGCGCATTGGTGTTCTTCCCGGATATCGAGGTGGCTTGCAAAGCCGTTATCGAGCTCAAGACCAAGCCAGTAGCGGCGGTTGAACTGCTCGACCGCGCAGCCCTGCGCTCCGTACAGGACAAGCCCGGCCTGCCGCCTGTGATCTGCACCCTCGGTGACGCTACCGCCGCCTTGCTGATCGAGGTGCGGGCGGAGAATACAATGCTCCTGCAGCAGCGCATCGACGCCGCGTTCGACGCATTGAACGGCATAGCCACCGTCGAACCCACCGTCTTTTCAACCGATCCAGCCATCTGCGAGATGTACTGGAAGGTACGCAAAGGTACCTTTCCCTCGGTTGGCGCCATGCGCCGTATCGGTACCACGGTGATCATCGAGGATGTCGCCTTTCCCATCGAATCGCTTGCTGCGGCAACGCTCGACCTGCAGGCGTTGCTGCGTAAACACGGCTATAACGACGCAATCATTTTCGGCCACGCCCTCGAAGGCAACCTGCACTTCGTCTTTACCCAGGATTTTGGTGACGCAGCGGAAATTGAGCGCTACGCGCGCTTCATGGACGAAGTCTGTCACCTTGTTGTTGATCGCTATGATGGATCACTGAAAGCCGAACACGGCACCGGGCGCAACATGGCGCCCTTCGTCGAGCTGGAATGGGGACGGCAGGCCACCGACCTGATGTGCCACATCAAGGCTTTGTTCGACCCGGAGAATCAGCTCAACCCTGGCGTCATTATCAACGACGATCCGGCGTCTCACCTCAAACACCTCAAGCCGATGCCGGCCGCCGAGAGCATCGTCGACCGCTGCATCGAATGCGGGTTCTGCGAACCGCAGTGTCCTTCGCACGGGCTTACGCTGTCACCGCGCCAGCGCATTGTCAGCTGGCGCGAACTGTCGCGTCGCGTCACAGCAGGCGAAAGCTGTACCGATATCGAGACTGATTTCGCCTACTTTGGTCTTGACACCTGTGCCGGCTGCGGGCTGTGCTCGACGGCCTGCCCGGTCGACATCAACACTGGAGATCTGACCCGTCTGCTGCGTGGCCGCCGCCAGGGCAAACTGGCGCATGTCGTCGGCCAATGGACTGGCGAGAATTTTGGTGCCGTTGCTTCGGTTTCGCGCGCCGGATTGCGGTTCGGCCACCTCGCCAGCGCCGTCCTTGGCGACGGCATCGTGGGCAGACTTTCTGGTGGCGCATGGAAATCAAACATGCCGCGGCCCGGGAAGCCAGCCAGCGCACGGCTAACTGAAGGCGATCCAGTCGTCTATTTCCCGGCTTGTGGCGGCAGAATTTTCGGGCCATCGAGTGTGGATGAAGCACAACTCGGCGACGTCATTCAGCAACTGCTTGTCCGCGCCGGTTATGCACCGCGCCTGCCGCGTGGATTTGATACGCTGTGCTGCGGCCAGATGCTGGCCAGCAAGGGCTTGACCGAGGAGGCCGATGCCAGCGCGGCGCATCTTGAAGCGGCACTCATCGAGGCCAGTGAAAACGGCCGTTTCCCGATCATCATGGATGCCAGTGCCTGTAGTGTACGGATGCAAACCCGGCTGGCCGGAAAATTGCGACTCCTGGACTTTCATGAATTCGCCCACGACGCGCTATTGCCCCGACTCCGCTTGATTCGACAAGCCGGTCCGGTCGCTTTGCACATCAATTGCAGCGTACGCAAGAGCGGTTCGGTCGAAAAACTGCGTAATCTGGTCAAATCCTGTGTCGAACGGGTGATCGAACCGGCCAGCGTAACGTGTTGCGGCTTTGCCGGCGATCGCGGATTCGCGGTGCCGGAACTGTACCAACATGCGCTGCGCAAGATTCACGACGAGCTCCCCAAGGATTGCGCCTGTGGCGTCTCAAGCAACCGTACGTGTGAAATCGGACTGACCGCAGAAACCGGACGCACCTACCGCTCCATTGCCTATCTGCTCGAAGAATGTAGCCGCGCCGAAGAGAAAGAATGCTGACGTTGGTTCGACAAGCCAGAAGCTGACGAATGGCAAAAATCACCAGCGACCATTGGCATCAACAATTTCCGAGAATGAGCCGCGCAGCCTTTTCGCCACGAATTTTACGCTGCAATTCTTTGGCCGCAATACAAGGCGATACGGTCGCCAAGAAAGAAGCGCTAAATGACCGTTCAGCCCGAACTACTGTCTGAAACTAGCCATGCTGGAGGTCTGCTCAACTCTATGACCAGCCGTTGGACCAAATAGCCAACGAATGGCGGCAGTGGGTCGATTTTTGCCTGTGAAGCTTAAAATCCCCAAGCTCGGAATTTCGGCATATTTGTGCGGCGCTCAAGCAATTGTCCACCTTGACCATGCAATTCGACGCCCTTCGGTTTTAGTCGCTCAATCCCGCTCGCCAACCGGCAAATCCGGACGCCCAAAGTGGTCGTGGAGGACCACTTGTCCGACCCATGCCTTGCCGGTTCCGGGGCCAAATTCCGGCCTTTGCCGGGATGTGGTAGGCAAGGATATTGCGGCCTGTTCGGGTCAACTCCAAGATTTGCTGACTCGAATTAGCAAAGTGATTGACGTGCTTTCAATTAAGTGAGTAATATCTTTGCGCGACAGATTCTGGGTGACAGGGGGACAGTTCACTCAAGTCGAAAATCTCATCAAAGACCGATTGATTCCATCTTCTCTAGACAGGAAAGGCAAATACCATGAACAGCATGATCAGGAGAACATTCATTGCCCGCGCTGCAGTACTGGGAGTCGTTCTGGGAGCCGGGCTATCG
>CAIVZW010000233.1 GCA_903910495.1 uncultured beta proteobacterium | reverse complement strand
GAACAAGCGGATCATCGAGAAACTGCAATCCGTAAGTGCCGAACAAATCAGGGCGGTGGCGCAGAACTATCTGCGCGACGAACAATTGACGGTGGCCGAACTCGATCCCCAGCCCCTGCCGCAAGCGCCCCGTGTGCCCTCCGCCACGCCGCGTCATTGAGAGACAGTCCCATGAAACTTGCCAAATTCCTGAGTGTGCTGTGCCTTGTTCTGGCTTTCCAGGCGGCCGAGGCCGGTCCGAAAATCAACCACTGGCTTGCGCCCTCCGGCGCCCGTGTCTATTTCGTCGAGAATCACGACTTGCCGATTCTCGATGTACAGGTCGATTTTGCCGCCGGTTCAGCTTACGACCAGCCAGGTAAGGACGGCCTGGCTTCACTGGTCCATGCGCTGCTCGACATGGGCGTGCAGGGCATGGATGAAACGCAGATATCCAACCGGCTGGCGGATCTCGGCGCGCAGCTGGCCGGTGGTGTCGGCATGGATCGGGCCTCGGTCAGCTTGCGCACACTCTCGGCCGACGACAAGCGCAGGCCGGCGCTTGAGATATTGCGTGCCGTGCTCAGCAGCCCGCAATTTCCGGCGGAGGTGTTCGCCCGCGAGAAGGCACGCTCCATTGCCGCCCTCAAGGAGGCGTTGACCCGCCCGGATACGATTGCCAGCAGGGCGTTCTGGGCGGCCATGTATCCAGGACATACCTATGGCCGCTATGCCACGCCTGAGTCGGTGAATGAGCTGCAAAGCGCCGATCTGGTCGCCTTCCATCACCGCCATTACACAGCGCGGCGAGCGACGGTGACGATTGTCGGCGACGTGTCGCGGGCACAGGCTGAAGAGTTGGCGCAGCAGATCACAGCGGACTTGCCGGCGGATGCCGGTGCAGCAGCTCTGGAGGTGCCGAAACCTCCGGCGGCCAGCGAACAGCGCATTGATCACCCCGCAGCCCAGGCGCATGTACTGATCGGCTTGCCGGCGCTCAAGCGCGGCGATCCGGATTTCTTTCCCTTGCTGGTCGGCAATTATTCCCTGGGCGGCGGCGGCTTCGTTTCGAGGCTGATGAAGGAAGTGCGCGAAAAACGTGGTTTTGCCTATAGCGTTTATAGTTATTTTCTTCCTCTGGCGCAGCCCGGGCCTTTCCAGATCGGGCTGCAGACGAAGAAAACCCAGGCCAACGATGCCCTGAAAGTGACGCGTGACGTGTTGGCCGGCTTTCTCGCCCAGGGTCCGAGCAAGGCCGAACTGCAGGCGGCCAAGCAGAATCTCATCGGTAGCTTCCCCCTGCGCCTCGACAGCAACCGCAAGATTCTCGACAATGTGGCGGTGATCGGTTACTACGGATTCCCGCTCGACTACCTTGATCGTTACGCCGAGAATGTCGAAAAGGTGACTGCCGCAGAAATAAAAGCCGCGTTTGCACGGCACGTGAAACCCGAGAACATGATTACGGTGGTGGTTGCCGGCGAGTGAGCTTAACCCCGGATAATCCATCAGGGACGCGCTGAATAACTCGTCACACCGGCGAAAGCGACCGAAGGAAGTGCAGAGCCCGGTGTCCAGTCCCTTGATTTTTCTGGATTCCGGCACCCCAAGGGTACTTCCTTCGGGGCGCTTTCGCCGGAATGACAATTCGACACTTAATCAGTGTTTCCTAAGGCGAATACCATGCATAAAGCCGTTCGTGGTGAGTTCCCCCAGGAGGACTTGAGCCCAAGGCCCCGTTGCCTTCGGGGCGTCGAACCATGAACACGCTGCGCATTATCGGTGGGGAGTGGCGACGGCGCGTTCTGCGCTTCCCGGATGCCGAGGGCTTGCGCCCGACGCCGGATCGGGTGCGCGAAACCCTGTTCAACTGGCTCGGGCAGGATCTGAGCGGCCGGTCCTGCCTCGACCTTTTTGCCGGCAGCGGTGCGCTGGGCTTCGAGGCCGCCTCGCGCGGCGCGTCCAGGGTAGTGATGGTCGAGCAGGCGCCCAAGGTTCTGGCGGCACTGGAATCAAACGCCCGTTTGCTCAATGCTGAAGGACGTTTGCAGATTGTGCGCTCGGATGCGGTAAAATTCGCCTCCTCGCTGCGTTCGGCCGGGTTGCGCTTTGATGTACTGTTTCTCGACCCGCCGTACAGGCAGGACTGGATAGCCCGATTGACCCCGCTCTTGTCGGGGGTTATGAACGAAGACGGGGTGATCTATGTCGAGGCTGAGCATGCGCTGGAAGCTTGTGGTGAATGGCGTACGGTACGCAGCGGACGTGCCGGGCAGGTTTTTTATCATTTGATGCGGAGTGGCAAGCCAGATGGGGCTGAATAAGCGGATAGCAATCTATGCGGGCACCTTTGATCCACTGACGCGGGGGCATGAGGATCTGCTCCGGCGGGCGGTCAATCTTTTCGACCATGTGATCGTTGCGATTGCGGCGAGTCGGGCAAAACGTCCGTTTTTCACGCTGGAAGAACGGTTTGAAATGGCGCAGGAAATACTGACTCCCTACCCGAATGTCGAGGTCTGCAGTTTCGACGGCCTGCTCATGGATTTTTTGCACGTCAAAGGAGCGAAGGTGATTCTGCGCGGCTTGCGGGCGGCGTCGGATTTTGAGTATGAGTTTCAGATGGCCGGGATGAATAGAAATCTCTTCCCCGAAGTCGAAACCATATTTCTCACGCCCAGTGAGCAGTACATGTTCATCTCGGCAACGATGGTGCGTGAAATCGCCATTCTCGGTGGCGATGTGAGCAAGTTTGTGCAGCCGGCAATCGGTGCGCGGCTGACAAAAAAAGTAGCCGAACAACTTTTATGATCTGAAGGAAAGAAACCATGTCTTTGACTATTACCGACGAATGCATCAATTGCGACGTGTGCGAGCCGGAGTGCCCGAACGAGGCGATTTCGCAGGGTGACGAAATTTATGAAATCGACCCGAACAAGTGCACCGAATGCATTGGTCACTACGATACGCCGCAGTGTGTCGAGGTTTGTCCGGTTGATTGCATCCCGAAGGATGAGAATAACCGCGAAAGTGTCGATCAGCTGTGGGTGAAATTCGAGAAACTGACCGGTAACAAGCGCCCGGCCTGAATCTTCCCCTGACGAAACGCCGTTACCCGAGTCCGGGAGCGGCGTTTTCCATTGCCGGTCAGAATCGGAGAGTCAGGCGACGCTGCGCACGCTGCGCGGGCTGATCGGTTTGTGCAACAGGCGCTGAACGCGCTGACCGGCTTGCGTGATCGATCTGAGCTGTGCCAGCAGATGATTTTCAACGTGTTCCAGTTCGTTGATGCGGTCTTCGAGCGTGTCGGTCGCCTGATGAATGCGTTTGATGCTCTCCAGACGGCGCTTGAGCTGGATCTGGTGTTCGCGCACCTGGGTTTCCATCGGCGCCATGACGGCCTTCAGCCATGTTTCCGCATCCCGGTTGGCGCGTTCGAAAGCACGTTTGACCTGCTGGGCAATTTCCTCAAAAAACTTCCGCGTGACCTTGTTTTTCTCCTGCGTCATCAACTGGAACATGGTGTTGAGATGGGTGTCGCACCAGTATTCAAGGCGGTCGATTTCCTTCTGGTAACGGATCAGCGAGAAGCCGGTCGGTGCGCCGAGCTTGAGCCCGTGTTCAACCGAAAATTTCTTGTAGATCGCCGCCATCATGCTCAGGATCTCGCTGATCTCGACGTCTGATTTGTTGAGATTGGTGCGCGAAACGATAAAGAACTTTTTCATCGCTTCCGACAAGGTTTTCGAGAACGTCGCTTCGCTCATTGTTTCGCGTGTCGATGCCGTCAGCGCACGCAGGGCGTCGAGGCCAAGATGGCCGAAGAGACGGTTGGTCAGTTGCGAGAAAACGCTGCGTACGGCGTAGTAACGTTGCAGCCCCGACTCGAATTCTTCCTTCTCGACACGAACCTTGCCCATCATGTATTCAACGACGCCCTTGTTCTTACCGCGCAATTCGGTCAGTTCGCCGAGTTGCTCGCGCAAACCGGCAAGGCGGGATTCGAGCAGGCTGCGCATGCGCATGCTGATGTCGGAAAACTCGGCGTCGGTATTGTCGTGAACGATTTCCTGCTTGGCCGGAATCAGTTCCTCGGACAGGGCGAGTTCAAGATCGGACAGCCGGCTGCGTTTGAGCAGCGCGCCATCAGCGTTGATTTTGGCGACCAGCGCCTTCTGCGCTGAAACCGGGAAGATCTGACTCGCGGGCAGATCAAGCGTCCACGCACAACTGTTGACCTGCTTGTCGATTTCGGCGTTTATTTCATCTTCTGACTTGAGTTCGTCCCACAGACCATCGATCTTGTTCAGAACGACGATGCGTCCTTTTTTCCGTCCGCCGGGCTTGCCGATATGTTCATGCCAGATTGCCATATCCGATTGTGTAACGCCGGTGTCGGCAGCCAGAATGAACAGTACGGCGTGGGCGTTGGGCAGCAGTGACAGCGTCAGTTCGGGTTCCGTCCCGATGGCATTGAGACCCGGCGTATCGAGAATGACCAGCCCCTGTTGCAGCAGAGGGTGGGGAAAGTTGATGATGGCGTGGCGCCAGCGCGGGATTTCGACCATGCCGTCTTCGGCAATGCGGACAGCGGCGGATTCCTTGCTGCCGGCCGCAAAGCCGAGCTTCTCGGCAATTGCCGGGGAAACCCGCGCCACTTCGCTGACCGAACGCAACTTGTCCTGCATGGATTCGGGAGAATGGGTGTCGAGCGGAACGACTTTCCATTCATCGGGGAAGCGCTTGTATTCACTGATGCTGGCGCTCGACTCGCGGGTCTGGATCGGCAACAGTTCAATCGACGGCGGCTTGCCCGGGTCGTACATCAACTCGGTCGGACACATCGTTGTGCGGCCGGCCGTCGAAGGCAGCATGCGATTGCCGTATTCGGCAAAGAATATTGCGTTGATCAGCTCGGACTTGCCGCGCGAGAACTCGGCGACAAAAGCAACGTGCAGACGATCCTCGCGCAATCTTTCGAGCAACTGGGCAATGCGCAGGTCGGTCTGGGCGTCGCTGAGTTCGTTCTCGGTCAGCCCGTTGCGGAAAGCTTCGAGGGCGCCAGAGAGCTGGGAACGCCATTCGCTGTAGGCGGCAAACTGTCGGGCAAGCGTCATGACCAGTTCCAAGGGAGCGATTATTTTTTTACTTTACCACAAAGGCTTGCTCAATCAATTACATGGATCAATTATATTAAAGTGCTTTGTTCAGCGCTGGCAGCGCGGGCAGTAAAAAGTGCTGCGTCCGGTCTGGCGAACCGATCGCAGCGGATTGCCACAGCTCAGGCAGGGTTCGCCGGCACGATCATAAACCGCACAGGAAAGCTGGAAACAACCGGCGCCGCCATCGCTATGCACGTAGTCGCGGATGCTGCTGCCGCCTGCCGCGATGGAGGTTTCGAGCGTCGCGCGGATGGCCGGCACGAGAATGCGGTAGCGTTCGCGGCTGATGCGATTGGCCGCACGCAAGGGCGAAATGCCGGCCTGGAACAGGCTTTCCGCCGCATAGATGTTGCCGATGCCGACCACCAGATGACTGTCCATCAGCACGGATTTGATCGCTGCGCTGCGCCGGCGTGTTTCGGCGTACAGCCAATCGCCGTCAAACACGGAGGCGAGCGGTTCGACGCCGAGTACGGCAATCAGAGGGTGATGCTCGATATCGCCGCCTTCGTGCCAGAGCAATGTGCCGAAGCGGCGCGGATCGCGGAAACGCAAGGTGGTGCGGGCGAAGACCAGATCAACATGGTCGTGTTTCTGTGCCGGCGTGCCGGGGGCAACCAGGCGCAGGCTGCCGGACATGCCGAGATGCAGAATCAGCCAGCCGCCTCCGCGGGCGCTTTCGCAATCGAAAAGAAGATACTTGCCGCGCCGGGAAATGGCCTCGACACGCAGGCCGCTGAGTCGCGAAACCAGTGCGGATGGGATCTCGTGGCGCAGTTTCGGCACGCGGAAAATGGCCTCGACGATGCGCTGCCCGGGCAGATGGGGCAACAATCCCAGACGGCTGACTTCGACTTCGGGGAGTTCTGGCATTGCTGCTACCGATAAAAGACCATAACATGTATAAAACCATTATGCCGCAAACGACTCTAATCAGCCGTGATCTGATTGAGCAAAACAAGGAATTCATGAAATCCATTCGCCGCACCCTCTGTTTTACCGCGCTGATTATTGGCTCAGGTCTGTCAGCATTTGCCGCCGACCCGGCCGTACCCGTCAGGAAACGCGCTCCGGCTGTTCCCGAGATCCTGCGCCCGGCGAACACCGAACCCAGGCCGGGTGATGCGCGCTACGCAGATCAGCCAGGGCAGGCGGTCTATCAGGTGCTGCTTGCCGAAATCGCCCTGAAACGCGGCGATATCGAACTGGCGAGCAAGGCCTACTCCGATCTTGCCTTGCGTACCCGTGACCCGAAAGTGCTTGAGCGGACGGTCGAAGTGGCCGGCTACGCGCGGCGTTATGATCTGGCACTCGAAGCGGCGCGCTTGTGGATTGAAGTCGATCCGGCATCGAAAAAAGCGCAGCAGATGATGGCCAGCGTGATGATCCTGTCCAATCAGCTCGATGAACTCGCGCCCAGCCTGCTGCGCATGCTCGAAGCCGACAAGGAAGCGCTTGGGGAAAACCTCCTCGGGCTTAACCGCATGCTGGCGCGCAGTTCGGATCGCATGGCCGTTTTCCGTCTGATTGACAAGGTCTGCCTGTCCTTCTTCGGCATTGCCGAGGCGCACTATGCCGTGGCCATGGCGGCCGGATCGGCGGGGGTGAGCGAACGGGCGCTGGCCGAAGTGCGTCGGGCACTCGAGTTGCGTCCGGATTGGGAGCAGGCCGCCCTGCTGCAGATGCAGTTGATGATCCGTGTTTCGCCCGCTGAAGCCATCGCTTTCCTGCAGGGTTTTGTCGAGCGCAATCCGCAGGCGCGTGACGCCCAGTTGAATCTGGCCCGGGCGCTGGTTGGCGAGAAGCGCTATGCCGAAGCCAGAAGCCATTTCGATCAACTGCTAAAAGCTTTTCCGAATAACCCGGATATTGTCTATCCGGTAGCCATCCTGGCCTTGCAGCAGAACAACCGGGCGCTGGCCGAAGCGCAGTTCAAGCATTTTGTGACGCTCCCGTCAGCGGACAAAAGCTTTGCCTACTACTATCTGGGACAAATCGCCGAAGAGGACAAACGCAACGAAGAGGCGCTGAGCTTTTACGCGCAGGTTGGCGTCGGCGAAAACTATTTCCAGGCACGACTGCGCAGCGCACGCATTCTGGTCGAGCAGGACAAACTGGATGCCGCACGCAAGCAGTTGAGCTCAGCCAGGACAAGAACCCCGGAAGAGCGTATCCAGTTCGCCATCGCTGAAGCCGGCCTGTTGCGTGATGCCAGACAGGCGCAGGCGGCGCTCGATTTACTGGAGGCTTTGCTGGCCATTCAGCCCGAGCAGCCCGAACTGCTTTATGAAACGGCGCTGCTGGCTGAAAAACTCGGCCGCATGGATGTTCTGGAAAGCCGCTTGCGCAAGCTCATTGAATTACGCCCGGAAAGCGCACAAGCCTACAATGCCCTGGGCTATTCGTATGCTGATCGCAACCTGCGCCTGCCTGAAGCGCGAGAGCTGATAGAAAAGGCCCTCAAGCTGGCGCCGAAGGACAGTTTCATCCTTGACAGCATGGGCTGGGTGCTGTTCCGCCAGGGCGATCTGTCCGGCGCCTTGACGCACCTTGAGCAGGCTTACACCCTGCGCGACGATCCTGAGATTGCGGCGCACCTGGGCGAAGTGCTGTGGGTGCTCGGGCGCCAGGACGATGCGCGGCGTGCCTTGCTTGAGGCACAGAAGAAGTATCCGGACAACGAGGCCCTGGCCGATGCGGTCAAGAAGTTCGCGCCCTGAAACGAATGCAGAAGTCTAGGGAAAGGCTGATTTATTCGTCACCCCGGCGAAAGCGCCCCGAAGGAAGTACCCTTGGGGTGCCGGGGTCCAGTTCGTTGATTCTTCTGGCTCTGCATTCCCTACGGTCAGATTCCGGCTTTCGCCGGAATGACGGATTTGGAATAATTCAGCGTTTCCCTAGGGGCTTCATGTGGGTTTGCCGCGTCGCTGGAGTTCTGGGCGTTTTCTTTCTCGCAGGCTGTGCCTCGTTGCGCTCAACGCCGGACACACCGCCGCCGCGCGAGGCGCTGACCGCGTTCTCGCTTGAAGGACGGTTTTCGCTGCGCCATGAGGACAAGAACTACTCCGGGCGTTTGAGTTGGCGCCATAGCGGTGCACAAAACGAGCTGTTGCTCTCGTCGCCGTTTGGCCAGGGCATGGCTGAAATTACCACCAGTGACCGCGGTGCGCGGCTGACGACGAGTGACGGCAAGGTGCATTCGGCGGCTGATGCCGAAACCCTGACCCGCCAGGTGCTCGGTTATCCGCTGCCTCTGGCCAGGCTCACGGACTGGGTGCGTGGGCGCGGCATGGCGGCCGGGCTAGCCCAACTGGATGCTTATGCCCGCCCCTTGCGCTTGCAGCATGAGGACTGGACAATCGATTACGCTTACGACAGTGATGATGCGCAGGCACCACCCAGCCGTATCTTTGCCGAACGCTCGGGGGGGCTCGAACTTCGACTGCGCATCGATGAGTGGAACAGCCTGGCGCCTGAGGAGGACAAGCCGTGACCAAAGCATCGCTGTGGAACTGGCAAAGCGTCTATCCGGCACCGGCCAAGCTCAACCTTTTTCTGCACGTCGTCGGGCGGCGAGCAGACGCTTATCATCTGCTGCAAACCCTGTTCCGCTTTATCGATTACAGCGACAGCCTGTGTTTTGCGCCGCGCGACGACGGCGCAATCACGCTGCGCAGCCCACTGCCCGGAGTGCCGCCCGAAAGCGACCTGACGGTACGCGCCGCGCGGCTGTTGCAGGCCGAAACCGGTTGCCGGAAGGGCGTCGAAATCAGTCTCGAAAAGCGCCTGCCGATGGGTGGCGGCCTGGGCGGCGGCAGTTCCGATGCGGCCACCGTGTTGCTGGCGCTCAACCATCTCTGGCAGCTTGGCTTGCCGCGCCGGCGCCTGCAGGAAATCGGCCTGAGGCTGGGCGCTGACGTGCCGGTGTTCATCTTCGGGCGCAATGCCTTTGCCGAAGGCGTTGGTGAAGCCTTGCAGCCGGTCGCCCTGCCACCGCTCTGGTATGTCGTGCTGGAACCGCCGGTGCAGATACCGACCGCCGCCATCTTCGCAGCGCCGGAACTCAAGCGCGATAGCGCGCCGATGCAGGCGTCCGACTGGAAGCCGGGAACGGGCATGAACGATCTGCAAACGGTCGCGGTTTCCCGCTTCCCGGTCGTTGCCGAATACCTGCGCTGGCTGGCTGCTTTTGGCGAAGCGCGCATGACGGGATCCGGCGCCTGCGTTTTTTCCGGGTTCGCGCAGCAGGAAAGCGCCGCCGACGTTGTCGCCAAGCTGCCTACCGGAATGCGCGGCCGGGTCGCCGCCGGACTTGACGGCCACCCTTTGCTTGATCTGGCGAATTAAAGATGGACAGAACACCCCTTTGGAAAGCGAACACATGAGCAACAAAACCATTTCCGACTTCGTGTTGGCCAAAATGCCCGAGATTCATTTCGGCGCCGGAAAACTTTCCCGACTCCCGCAATTGATCCGGCAAAAGGCTTGCCGGGTTTTGCTGGTCACCGGTTCGGCTTCCTTCCGGCAGTCCGCACACTACGACAAGCTGACGCAGGCCCTGGCCCAAGCAGACGTCCAATTTTTCGAGGTCTCGGTTGCGGGCGAGCCTTCACCGGCCTTTGTCGACCAGACCGTCGATCGCTATCGCGACGAAAGACTTAACTGGGTCATCGCCATCGGCGGCGGCAGCGCCATCGATGCCGGCAAAGCCATTTCGGCCATGCTGCCGCACGAGGGCTCCGTACGCACCTATCTGGAAGGCATGGAAACAAAAAAGCATGACGGCAATAAGATCCCCTTCATGGCTGTGCCCACCTCTTCCGGCACCGGTTCGGAAGCGACCAAGAATGCGGTGCTGAGCGAGGTTGGGTCGCACGGATTCAAGAGTTCGCTCCGCCACGACCGCTTCGTTCCGGATATTGCCCTGGTCGATCCGGAACTGATGCTCTCCTGCCCGCCTGGATTGACTGCCGCCTGCGGTCTGGATGCGCTGACCCAGTTGCTGGAGTCCTTTGTCTCGACCAAGGCTTCGCCAATCACCGATGCGCTGGCGATGAGCGGCCTCGAACACGTTTCAGCCGGATTCCTGCCGGCCTTCGCCCGCGGGGCAACCGATATTGAAGCGCGCAGCCACATGGCCTACGCTGCCCTGTTGTCGGGTATCACCCTGGCCAATGCCGGACTGGGTCTGGTGCATGGCTTCGCCGGCCCGATCGGCGGCTATAGCCGCATGCCGCACGGCGCAGTCTGCGGAACGCTGATCGGCGAATGCACGCGAATCACCCTTGAAGCCTTGTTTGAAGACGCGGAAAAGAATCGTCTTGCGCTGGAAAAATACGCCCGGGCAGGCGCCCTGCTCTCGGGCCGATCATCCGTTTCGCTCAGAAACGATTGTGATCTGCTGATTCAGACCCTGCAGGAATGGATTGAACTCACCCGCATCCCGCGGCTCCGGGATTTCGACATTACCCAAGCCGATTTCCCGAAAATACTGGACAAAACAAACGGCAAGAACAGTCCCGCAGAACTGAACCGTGCGCAAATGGCTTTGATTCTGGAGGCACGGCTGTAATGAAATGCCTCATGCAGACGGAATTGCGCATCCGATGAAATGTGAGCCAAACAGCGGCTTAAGTTGTTGAACTCGGTACTTGACGACCGATCACAGATTAACTTCTCGTTTGTTCATACACACTACGTAAGGGAAGGCCCATGAAGATCATTGACATAAAGACTCATGTCTTGTCAGTACCACTGGATGAACCGTTCGCCTTTTCCATGGGATGGGCAACCAGCAGAAGCACCATGATCGTCGAATTGATCACTGACGACGGCGTCATAGGATGGGGAGAATCCCTGTGCCACGGACTGCAACCGCCGGAGATTGCCGAAGCCATTGTACAGTCTGCCTTAAAACCGATCGTGCTTGGTTGTGATCCCTTTGACGTTGATGTGCTCTGGGAGCGGATGTACAACCTTACTCGCCCCTTTGGTCAGAAGGGTGCGGTGATCAATGCCATCAGCGCGGTGGATATCGCGATTTGGGATTGCCTAGGCCGAGCGCTTAACAAACCCGTATGCAAATTGTTGGGCGGCGCCTACAGAACGGAAATTCAACCCTACGCGACAGGGTTTTATCGTGTCAAAGGCAAGCAATATCCGGCAGCGGCAATCGAAGAAGCACAAAGTCATTTAGCCAAGGGCTTCAAGGCGATGAAGATGAAGGTGGGCTTCGGCGTCGAAGAGGATATTGACTACATCTTTGCGGTGCGCAAAGCGATCGGGAATGGCCCGAAGCTGATGATCGATGCCAATCATGCGTATAACGTCGGTGCAGCGAGAAGAATTCTTAAAGCCATCGAGCCGGCGAACATCCATTGGTTTGAGGAACCCATTTCTCCCGAAGACAGGGAAGGCTACAAGGAACTCAAGAATCTCACCAACATCTATCTGGCCTGCGGGGAAAACGAATTCTCCAAGATCGGATTCCGCGACTGGGTATCGACCCGCGCCATCGATATTCTGCAGCCTGACCTGTGCTCTTCCGGCGGCTTTACGGAATGCCGGAAGATATCTGCACTGGCTCAGGCCTGGCATCTTTCATTGATCCCTCACGTTTGGGGGTCAGGAATCGGCCTTGCCGCATCGTTGCAATTCATCGCCACCATTCCTCCGGCTCCTCTGGCGCTTAACCCGATCGAGCCGATGCTCGAATACGACCAGTCGTTACATCCTTTCAGGCAGGATCTGATTTTCGGCGCGATAAACATGGTCGATGGAATGGTGCAAGTTCCAACCGGACCCGGCTTGGGCGTTGAAATCAATCGAGACGTGATTACCCGGTACAAGAAACAACGTTAATGGGCGAGGAGACCCAGGGAAACCCGGGCCAGTTCTTGGTGTTGCCGATTACGCGAGTCAATAATTATGTTCTGCTACCCGATGTTCGCGTTACAGAACTTTAGCCGCGAAGTCGGAACGAGCACACTCATCCGCTGAATGAGAAGATAGCGGACACGAGCGCCTGGTTTCAAGTCGCTTCGATAAAGCTTGCATGGTCGCCTTAACCTGTTTTTTTTGCAAAAACCCCTGTATAATCCGCGCCTCGCT
>CAIVZW010000232.1 GCA_903910495.1 uncultured beta proteobacterium | reverse complement strand
TTCCACGCCCAACCCGGCCAGCCCGCCGGCCAGCCGCCCGATGCGTTCGCGCAGGCTGCGGTAGGAGTAGCGAAGCTTTCCCTGATACGTGATCTCCTGGTCCGGAGCGATGGCCAGTGGCGTGTGCAGCAGTTGCTTGATGAGCAGCGGATAGGCATAGGCCGATGGCGTGGACGGGATGATTTTCACGGGCATGACGGGTCTCGATGGTGATGGACGGGAGGGGATATCTTAACCCGCAAGAAGCCTGAGGAACATAGGGATTACAGAGCATTTGCCCAGGCCAAGGGTTTGCTCCGACCACGGTAAGGAATCACCGCCGGCTACCAGCGCAAGAGGGTACGCCCGAGGAGAGCACCGGCGCCCGCCGGGATCAGCATGCCGAGCACGTACCAGAAACCGATGAATGGCGCGTCCAGTTCCCGGCAGTGCAGGCAGTACACCAGGGCGGCGGTCGCCCCGGAAAGCAGCCCGGCAGCGAATCCGGCAAAGCGCGGCCGGGTGGGTGCGAGCCCCTTCATCGCCCACGTTACGGCGACAAACACCGGCAGCGAAATCAGGGCGATCAGGATCGGACAGACACTCCACGTCGATCCGAGAAACAGGCCCCAACGTTGCGACGGTTCAGCCTGGATCAGGATATTAGCGGCGATGCACCACATCACCAGTACCGGTGCAGCAATCACTGCCGGCACCCGGTCGAGCCGAGCGCCCGGCCGGGACAAAAGCAAAACGGCGAACAGGCTGGCAAGCACCAGGCTGGCGATAAATCCGATTTTTAGCCAGAACATCGGCAGCAAAGCCGCTTCGGCAAGATCCGGACGGATGCGCAGCAGGGAGAGCATCAGGGCCAGCGCGCCGATTGCGCCGCCGCCGACGGCCATCGCGTAGCGCCGCTCGGCCACATGGGGTTGAACGGCGCTTGCACCGGTAGCCAGCATACTGATCAGATCGTCTGTTTTCATGCACTACCTCGTATCTTGGCGGCCAGTGTCTTGAGGCCGCGATGTACTCCGACCTTGATGGCCGATTCGGACATGCCCGTTATCCTTGCCGCTTCCGGTACCGACAAGCCATCCAGCTTGGTAAGGATGATCGGAAGTCGGTGCTGGTCAGGCAGTTCATCAAGCAACTTGTTCAGGTCCCGGCGCGCTTCTGCGGCGTCCGCGTCGGCGGTCGAGAAAAAGTCGGGTTCATCGTCCAGAGGACCCGTCAGCAAATCTTGCGCTGCGCGTCTACGCAAGAAATCGATCAGCTTGTACCTGGCAATTGCCTGTACCCATGCCGACAGCGGTTGCCCGGGATCGTAGGTATGGCGCTGGTTGTGAACCGCTATCAATGATTCCTGCACAAGATCCTCCACCTCGTCCGACAAGCTCGCCAGGCGCTTGCGCAAGAAGGCTCTCAGATGCGCGCTCAGTTCCCTGAGGAAGACTTGGTAGTCCTGGCTGTCGCCGGCGAGCCCGCCAAGCAATAGCTTCCGAAGGCGATCCTCTTTGGCACGCCATCCCTCTTCTCTGGTTATTCGTTGCATCGATGCCTTTGGTTACAGCCGAATGAAAAAAATTTATTTGCCTACGCGTGTAACCGGTTGCCACGTCCGGACGAACTACCTTGTACAACGCGCTGAAATCAGTCGCCAGTGAAGCGTACACGGAACGTGGCCCACCCACTGAAAGGATACCCCGGGGGCTACTGGAAAGACTAGGGGTACAACTGGTTCAGAGGCAGTTGAGCGGAAGCGCTCGTCGGCCCTGAATAAAGGCAATTTTGCCATTCAATGACCACCAAAGGAGCTCACCATGAACAAAATGACCATTGCCTCAAGCCTGCCGTCCCTTTCCCTGCTGCTGGCCGGAGGTTCCGCGCTCGCCATGGACGAAACGAAGAAGTAATCACAGACTCATTCTGTTGCCACCCCTCATCTCCCGATGCGGGGGAACGAAAAAACCAGCCACCCGGAGAAATCATGATCAGCAAAATTATTGCCACCGCTCTGTTACTGACCGCCAGCGTCACCGCCTTCGCGCTCGACATCAAACCCTACTCGGCGCAGGCGCTGAGCGCCGAGCAGCTGGCCGGCAAGCCGGTCACGCTGCATTTTCATGCCAACTGGTGCCCGACCTGCCGGGCGCAGGAAAAAGTATTTCAGCAGTGGAAGGGCGATGCCAGCGTTCCCGGCACCTTGCTGGTGGTCGACTACGACAAGGAAAAGGAACTCAAGAAACAGCTTGGCGTACGAACGCAATCGACCGTGATCGCCTATCACGGCAGCGTCGAGAAAGCCCGCCTGGCCGGTGATACGGACACGGACAAACTTCGCGCCGCATTACTGTCGGCAAACTGAACGTGGATGCGCTTTCCCTCAGCCATGTTGGCCTCAGTCTGGCGGCCGGCAGCCTGACGACGCTTTCACCCTGTGTTTTCCCGATCCTGCCGCTGGTATTGGGCGGAGCGGTACAGGGCAACCGTCTGGCGCCACTGGCCATGGGCTCGGGGATGGCGATTTCGTTCGCCCTGATCGGCCTGGTCATTGGTGCACTGGGTCCGGCGCTGGGGATCGATTCCGACAACGTACGCATATTTGGCGCATTGCTGTTGATCGCCTTTGGCCTCGTCATGCTGGTTCCGGTGCTCAACCGGCGTTTTACCGAATGGATGCTGCCGATTGCCTCTTCGGCCAATGCCGCATCGTCGCGCCTCGATGGCGGTTCGCTGGGCGGAGCGTTTCTGCTCGGTGGCGTGCTCGGGCTGGTCTGGAGCCCCTGTTCGGGTCCGTTGCTGGCCTCGGCGCTGACGCTGGTGGCCAGCGAAGGTGGTGCCTCGCGCGGTGCGCTGATTCTCGGACTGTTCGGCATCGGTGCGGCGCTGCCATTGATCGCCGTAGCCTATGCTTCGCGCAGCGGTTTCTCGCGTGCCCGAGGCTGGGTGCTGGCCCGTATCGACTCGGTCAAGAAGGCCTTTGGTGTCGTCATTCTCCTGACCGGAGTGGCCATCCTGACCAGCGGCGACAAGTGGATCGAAGCCCGGGTGATCGATCTGCTGCCTGATTCCTGGATCAGTGCGACAACACTTTTTTAACCATCATGGTCAAACAAGGAGATCGTCATCATGAGTGAGCAAAAAACTTCCGCTGCTTCGATCAGCAAGACTCAGGCTGCCTTCGCTGCCATTGCGCTCGCTGTGTGCCTGAGCGCCCGCGCAGAAACCCCCGGAAAGCCAACGACAGCAGGAACAGGCATCCAGACCGCGGTTTTCGCCGGAGGCTGTTTCTGGGGCGTCGATGCCGTGTTCAAGCACGTCAAGGGCGTCGCCGAGGTCGTGTCCGGTTATGCTGGCGGCAAGGCAGCTACCGCTCAATATGAAAAAGTCACCAGTGGCACGACCGGACACGCCGAAGCCGTACGGGTCAGATTCAATCCGGCGCAGGTCAGTTACCAGCAGCTCCTGCAGGTCTTCTTCAGTGTGGCGCATGATCCGACCCAGCTTAACCGCCAGGGCCCGGATGTCGGCTCCCAGTATCGCTCGGCAATCTTTTACACCGACAGCGGGCAACAGAAGATGAGCCAGAGTTATATCCGGCAACTTACCGATTCGCGCAGTTTTTCACGGCCGATCGTGACGCAGGTGGTCCCGCTGCAGGAGTTCTATCCCGCGGAAGCGTATCACCAGAACTATCTGGCATTGCATCCTGATCAACCCTACATCGCTTACCACGACATGCCTAAACTGGAAAACCTGCGCAAACAGTTTCCGGGGCTGTATCAATAGTCACCTGAGGGCGTCAACGGGGTCGCTGCCATTGGACTATCGGCTACCCGGTGTTTCGTAATCAAATGAGATGGCCCAGCGGGCCACCGGCCTCGCGTGGCCCCTCGCTATTTTCCGACGTTGCAGCCTTATGCCGGTTAGACTGCTCACCTTTGTCAAACAAGCTGATCCTTTCAGTGCCCCGAGACTCGGGCAGCGCAGATCACTTTTTGCCTTTCACGCACGATAGAGCTAAATCCCAGACCCCGATGAAAACCCCGAAAAGACTCGCCGGACTCGTTGCAGAAGGCCTCGTTGACGAGGTAATTGGCCAGTTGATGAGCGGCAAGGAAGCCACCGTCTATGTTGTTCGCTGTGGCGAACACATCCGTTGCGCCAAGGTCTATAAGGAAGCCAGCCAGCGCAGCTTCCGCAACAATGCCTCCTACCAGGAAGGGCGCAAGGTCAAGAACAGCCGGCAGGCGCGCGCCATGGAAAAAGGCAGCCGCTATGGGCGCAAGATGCAGGAAGAGGTCTGGCAGAGCGCCGAGGTCGATGCCCTGTATCGCCTGTCTGCCGCCGGGGTACGCGTTCCACAGCCGCACCTCTGCTTCGAGGGGGTATTGCTGATGGATCTGGTGCTCGATGCCGACGGCCATGCGGCGCCGCGCCTCAATGATGTCGAACTTTCCGAAGATCTGGCGCTGGAGTATCACGCCATGCTCGTCAATCAGGTGGTGCGCATGCTGTGCGCCGGCGTCATTCACGGCGACCTCTCCGAATACAACATCCTCGTCGGCGAAAGCGGCCCGGTCATCATCGACCTGCCGCAAGCCATCGATGCCGCCGGCAACAGCAATGCGGCCGAAATGCTCGAACGTGACGTCAGCAATCTGAGAACCTACTTCAGCGCCTTCGCTCCGGCGCTCAAGGAGACGCAGTTCGGCAAGGAAATCTGGGGGCTCTATGAAAGTGGCCTGCTACACCCGGAGCAAGCCTTGACTGGCCAGGTCGTGCTTGACGACCGACTCGCCGACGTCGACGCCGTTCTGCAGCAGGTCGAACTGGCCATCAGGGAAAATGAAATCCGCCGCATGTGCATGTAATCCGGCTCCAGACCCACCCCTCCTGTCTTGTTCAAATCGGCGCAGAGATTACATCAACTGCGCATCGACCCGCCCCTTGGTAGTCCGCTAAAATACCCGCCAGATTTCATTAAAACTGATGCACTTTGTTGTCGCCAGGTACGCCTCAGCCAGCCATTGCCGAAGCGTTCGACGGGGCGTGCAATGAACGCGTACCGCTCCTTCGCCGCTAGCGCAAAATCCATCATCACGGTCCCGTCCAACAATCCCGGCAAATCCGCTGAGCTTCTCCGTTGTTCATCGTTCAGATCGATCACCATGCCTCGCATATTGATCGATCCCGGCTACCCGCTCAGACTCAAGCCCATAGGACAATGCTATCATTAGCAAGAGCATAGAGGATCTGGATACGGAACTGCAACAACGCTGCGCATCACCCTGCATCGAGCGCATTTTTTATTTCCGTGACGTCACCCACGAAAGCGAAGTAGATCGGATGAAGAGCGAGTTCCTATCCCCGGCGGCACACGAAATGCGCACCCCGATGGCCACCATCTACGGGTTTGCCGAGTTGTTGCTCACCCAGGATCATGATGACGCCGGCGGTAAGGTCAGCATCACCGTCGAACTGCATGGCGGCGAGGTGCATATTTCCAGCCTGGCCGGTACCGGAACGACCGTGACCTCGTGCTTCCCGACACCCAGAAAAACCGCCAAGAGATGACGAAATGTTAGACCGAATGAAGATATCGATTTCAAGCCTCGTCCTGTCTGTGCTGCTGACGGGCATGATGGGGGCCCCGTTTCGGGTTCAGGCGCAAGATCTGAAAAAGCCTCTGGCCTTCGCCATCGTGCCGCAACAATCGGCCAGTCGACTGGCTGAGGAATGGGGACCGCTACTGGCCGAAATCAGCCGGCGCTCGGGCATCCCGCTGGTGTTTCGAACGGCACCGAGCATTCCTGTTTTCGAGGAACGGCTGGGACAGGGCGATTACGACCTAGCCTACATGAACCCCTACCATTATGTCGTTTTCCATACGGCCATGGGCTACCAGGCCTTTGCCAAGGAGCAGGATCGAAAGATCAAGGGCATTCTGGTGGTACGCAAGGACAGTTCCTATCGCAAGCCTGCCGATCTGGCAGGAAAGACCGTCATCTTCCCGGCTCCCGCGGCCTTCGCCGCGAGCATTCTGCCGCAGGCCGAGTTCGGTCGATTGAAAATTCCCATCGAAGCCAAGTTCGTTGCATCCCACGATTCCGTCTATCGCGCTGTCGCCTCGGGACTCCACGAAGCCGGAGGGGGGATTCAGCGGACCTTCGAGGCGAACCCCGCAAAAATCCGCGATGGCCTGCGCGTGCTTTCCGAAACGCCGGCCTACACCCCTCATGCCTTTGCCGCGCATTCCCGCGTACCGGCGCAAACCGTGTCCAGAGTATTGGCAGCCATGGTTTCCCTGGCCGGCGACGAGGCCGGGCAACGCCTGCTTGTACCGCTGGCCTTCAAGGGTTTCGTGGCCGCTCAGGACAAGGAATGGAACGACATCCGAAGCCTTGACATTGATCTACTCGCGCGCTACAGCCGGCAATGACCATGCACAAGCAGGCAGAAAAGCCTTAGGCAATGCGCTTTCGCACTAAAACCATCCTGGGCGTGGGGCTGATTGAAATGGTCTTGCTGGCCGTTCTGGTCGGCATTGCCCTGTCTGTTCTGCGCGACTCCAACGAGGTCGAACTGACACAAAGAGTGCAGCTGGGCGGCAAACTGCTCGCCGCTGCCGCCAAGGACGCTGTAATCTCGCAGGATCTGGCCACGCTGGATAGTCTGGTCATCGAGGCCATGGCTTCTGGTCAGATAGCCTTTGTTCGCATCCTTGACGCCGGGGGTGTCGTGCTGGCAGAGCGAGGAAACTCAACACTCCTTTCCCGATCCTTCCATCAGGAATACAGCCTTGACAAGGCAAGCGATGGCATCTTTGACTGGTCCGTCCCTGTGTTGGCAGGTGGCATTCGGCATGGCGAGGTTCAACTCGGGGTCTCCACTGACTCCCTGAATGTTCTGCTGGCTACTGCCCAACGCTGGGCAGCGGGCATTGCCGGCCTAGAGATGCTGCTCGTTGCCTTGTTCTCCTGGTTGCTGGGGAGCTATCTTGCGCGCCAGCTGGTGGCCCTGCGCAATGCCAGCGAACGCCTTGCCACCGGCGATTTCGCGCATCGGGTCGCCATTCAGGGGAACGACGAACTGACCCAAACGGCGGTGGCCTTTAATAGCATGGCGCAGCAACTGGGCGATGGCCGTGATCTTCTTGAATCCGAGAATCGTGAACGCATCAAGGCCCAGCAGAGTGCCGAGGACCGGACGGAGCAATTGAATGCCATTTTCGCCCTCAGTCCGGATGGCTTTGTTTCATTCGACGCCGCACGGCGTGTGAAATTCGTCAATCCCGCTTTTACCAGCATGACCGGGATTGCTTTGGCCCAGATCAACGGATTCGATGAAACGGCTTTTACGGACGTTCTCGCTGAACTTTGCGCGGCTGAAGGACGGTTCCGGGGGGTTCAGGTTTTGCGCACGAGCATAGCCAGCGACAAGCCAGGTAAACGGGAGCACATCGAGTTGGCTCTGGCCAGAAAATATATTCTCGAAGTCAGTCTGCGCTCAAGCGAAGCGAGCTCCGTTTCACAGATTCTTTATTTCCGTGACGTCACCCACGAAAGCGAAGTAGATCGGATGAAGAGCGAGTTCCTATCCACGGCGGCACACGAACTGCGCACCCCGATGGCCGCCATCTACGGTTTTACCGAGTTGTTGCTCACCCAGGATCATGATGACGCCAGCCGCCGGGAGTGCCTGTCGATCATCTACAAACAGTCTGAACTGATGGCCTCCATCCTCAACGAACTGCTTGACCTCGCTCGCATCGAAGCGCGCCGCGGCAAGGATTTCATCCTCGAGGAGGTGTCTGTGCAAGCCCTGGTGCTCGAGGTGGCGAACGAATTCAACCTGCCCGCAGGGCGATCCGCACCCGTGCTCGTGGCGCCAAGCGCCCCCTTGTACATCATGGCGGACCACAAGAAGGCGCAGCAGGCGATCATGAATGTACTCTCCAACGCCTACAAATATTCGCCCGCCGGCGGTAATGTCAGCATCACCGTCGAACAAGCCTCTTTTGCCGGCGAGGCCAGCCATGGACAGCACGCTGAGTCATCGCCAAGGGTCGCCATCCGCATTGTCGATCAGGGGATTGGCATGACTGCCGCGCAACTCGACCGCGTTTGCGAGCGTTTCTACCGCGCCGATACCTCAGGGAAAATCCCGGGAACCGGCCTCGGCATGAGCATCGTCAAGGAAATCGTCGAACTGCATGGCGGCGAGGTGCAGATTTCGAGCCTTGCCGGTACCGGTACGACCGTGACCCTGTGGCTGCCGAGCACCGGCACACAAGTCGGCACGCCAGTACAGAGTGCGCGAAAGCAAGCCGCAGACTTTCCGGATGAACTCTCATGACCATCAAACAACGTTTCCATTCAACCTAAAAAACTCAGTTGAACAGGTAAAAACCCGCTCATGGTTCGACAGGCTCACCCCGAGGGCATTTCTTCGGGTGAGCTTCGCTAACCCTCAGGGCACACCACGAACGGGTTTTCATCCACCACCCGGAGGGTGAAATGTCCATTCGCCCTGAGCAGCCCGCACAGCGGGCGTGTCGAAGGGTTCATAATTTTTCAACTGCGGTTTTTAGGTTCAATTCTGCTGGCCTTCATCGTCGCCTTTGCTGGTCTGGCTGCTGACGCAGAACTTCGCCGAAGACGTCCGTCATGACCTGACGGAAACACGGCTCGAACAGGTCGAGGCCATGTCAAATATTCTCAGCGAACGCCTGAATTTGAAACACAGACAGGCGTAGGAGATTCGCTAGTCCTTCAGCGACAAAGCCAGTTCATACAGCGCATTTTTCCCCATCCCGGTAATCGAGTGCGCGAGCTTTGCCGCCTGTTTGACCGGCAAGCCCTCATCGAGCAGCAATGTGAGCACCCGCTCACCTTCTCCATCGTCGCTGGCTTCCGGCGCAGCGGAAACCAGCAGAACGAACTCGCCGCGCTGACGATTAGCATCGGCCAAGAGCCAGTCAAGCGCTTCGCCGAGCGGACTGCTGTGGATCGTTTCAAAAATCTTGGTCAGTTCGCGTGCCACGACCAGCGTGCGCTGCGGACCAAAAGCCCGGGCCAGCGATTCGACCGTTTCGAGAATACGGTGCGGTGCTTCGTAGAAGACCAGCGCATAGGGCAGTTCAGTCAGCTCGCGTAACGCCGCATCGCGCTGTTTCCCCCGAGCGGGCAGGAAACCGTAGAACAGAAAATGCGCTTCGGCGAGCCCGGAGGCCGACAATGCGGTCACAGCCGCGCAGGCTCCCGGCAACGGAACGACACGAAAACCGGCGGCCCGTATCCGTGCGACCAGCCGCGCACCGGGATCGGACACAGCCGGCGTACCGGCATCGGAAACCAGGGCGACCGATTCGCCATCACTCAGGCGGGCGATCACCTGCTGCGCCGCCGCCTCCTCGTTGTGCTCGTGGGCAGCCAGCAAGCGGGCCGTACAGCCATAATGCCTGAGCAAAGGCGCACTATGGCGCGTATCCTCGGCAGCGACCCAGGCCACCCGGCGCAGGACATCAATGGCGCGCTGCGTCATGTCGCCGAGATTTCCAAGCGGTGTCGGCACTACATATAATGCGGGAGAGTCTTCCGTCATGGCAATCACATCTTCAATGAATGACAACGATACCACGAGCGAATCGAGCACAGTGATCGGCAGACTCGCCGAGGATGCAGCGGCTCGCTTTCTCGAAAAGCAGGGTCTTATCGTATTGGCCCGGAATTTTCATTGCCGGGGCGGCGAAATCGACCTCGTTTGCCGTGACGGGAAAGTTCTTGTCTTCGTCGAAGTCCGTCTGCGTCGCAATACGGGTTATGGTGGCGCAGGCGCCAGCATCACGGCGGCCAAACAGCGACGGATCATCCTTGCCGCGCAACATTTTCTGGTGGCACGCGCAAAGGCCGACAGCATTTGCCGTTTTGACTGCGTGCTGCTTGATGGTGGAAACCTCGAATGGATTCGCGATGCGTTTTCTGCTAACTAAGCTGCTCATCGCCTGCCTGATGGCGGCACTGCCCGCCAGCGCCGAATCGGTGAAGATCCTGGTGCAAAGTTCGCCACTGGCGGGCAGCCAGTACTATGCTGTCGCCCGGGTGTGGCATGAGATCCGCCCCGGTGATCGCCTGACACTCACCCGCGAACCGGACAACCGCCACGACCGGAATGCCATCCGCGTCGACTGGAATGGCCAGCAACTCGGCTACGTACCCCGTGCCGAGAACCGCGCCGTGGCGCGTGCGCTCGATGCCGGCGAGAAGCTGGAGGCCCGCGTTTCGAAGCTGCGTGACGACCCCGATCCCTGGCAACGGGTCGAGTTTGAGGTCTATCTGGTCCTGTGATGTTAGACTAGCATCTGGTTTGACTTTCCACATAATAGATACCATGGATTTGATTTCACGCATCAGCCAGCACTTCACGGACAGCGCCCAGACCAAACTCGACGCTATCGAAATGCTCGCCGCACCCATCGCCGAGGCTGCCGAGGTGATGGTAGGCAGCCTGGTCGGCGACGGGAAAATCATCGCCTGCGGCAACGGCGGCTCGGCTGCCGATGCACAGCACTTCGCCGCCGAACTGGTTGGCCGCTTCGAGATGGAACGCCAGGGGCTGGCGGCAATCGCGCTGACCACCGACAGTTCGATCATGACTGCGGTGGCCAACGACTATGGCTACAAGGCCGTTTTCGACAGGCAGGTTCGCGCACTGGGTCAGCCGGGAGACGTATTACTGGCCATCTCGACTTCGGGCAACTCGGCCAGCATCATTGAGGCGATACACGCCGCCCATGACAACGACCTGCGCGTCGTCGCGCTGACCGGCAAAGGGGGCGGGGAAATGGCCGAACTTCTGCGCGACACGGATGTCCACATCTGTGTTTCCTCAGATCGCACGGCACGTATTCAGGAAGTCCATTTACTGGTCATCCACTGCCTGTGCGATGCTATTGACTGTCTGCTTTTAGGAGTTGAAGAATGAATAAAAACATCATCGCCGCGCTGTTGCTCGGTGCCACTGTTCTGCCAGCACTGCAGGGCTGTTTCCCGGTCGTTGCAGCCGGCGTCACGACCGGCGTTCTGGCTGCCGTTGACCGGCGTTCGATCGGCACGCAGACCGAAGACGAAACCATCGAGTGGAAAGCTTCGGCGCGTATTCGCGAAAAACTGGGTGACCGGGCGCATATCAACGCCACCAGCTACAACCGCAAGGTATTGCTCACCGGAGAAGCGTTCTCGGCGGAAGCCAAGGCCGAGATCGAGCGCATCGTGACCGAGGTACAGAACGTACAGGGCAGCTATAACGAAATCATCGTCGGCCCGTCCACCTCGTTCGCCGATCGCAGCAACGATGCCTTCATCACCTCCAAGGTCAAGAGTCGCTCGCTGGATAACGGCAAGTTCAACCCGGTACACGTCAAGGTGGTTACCGAAGCCGGCATCGCCTATCTGCTGGGCATGGTCACCCAGCCCGAAGCTGACGCCGCCATCGAGGTAGCGCGCACCACGTCCGGTGTCAAGAAAGTGGTCAATCTGCTGGAAATCATCACCCCGGCCAAGGCCAGGGAACTTGACCTGGCTCAATCGAACAACAAGCCTGCCCCGGTGAAGAATCCATAATCTGACTACTGCGCCGCTTGGCCTATGCCTTGGCTCTGTTCGGCACATCGGTTTATGCCGAACGCGAAAGCTGGTAGGGGACGATGTCCTAATCATGGTCGGTAGCACGCTGGTCATTAAGCTTACGACCGATCAGCCACGGAGTATGCGATGCAAACTACCTTCCCCGACGTCCCCGTCTTTGAATACAAGATCACCTCCCCCGACGGCCTCGCCAAACATCTTGCACAACTGCCACGGCCGCTAGTTTTCACCAATGGCTGTTTCGACATCCTGCATCGCGGTCACGTCACCCTGCTGGCACAGGCGCGCGCGCTGGGCGCGTCGATGGTGGTGGCGCTCAACTCGGATGCTTCCGTGAAACGACTGGGCAAGGGTGATGACCGACCGGTGAATTCGCTTGCCGACCGTCTGGCGGTAGTGGCTGCCCTCGAATGCGTCTCGCTGGTCACCTGGTTCGACGAAGACACGCCGCTCGAGCGTATTCTCGATTGCCGCCCGGATGTACTGGCCAAGGGGGGCGACTGGCCGGTGGACAAAATCGTCGGAAACGGCGAAGTTGCCGGATGGGGAGGGAAAACGGTATCCATCCCCTTCATCCATCAGCAATCGACCACGGCGCTACTGGACAAGATCCGTAAGCTCTAGGGCCACAGCGACCCGGCTTGCCCGCGACTCAACGAAAGACGAGCACCGGTATTTTCGTGTGCGTGAGTACCTTGTTCGTTTCGCTGCCAAGCAGCAATGCGCTCAAACCGCGCCGGCCATGCGAAGCCATGAATATCAGGTCGCAACCACTCTGGGTTGCGGCTTCAATGATGGCTTCATAGACTACGTTTTTGTTCAGCGTCAGTTTGTCGCAGGGAACGCCGGCTTCCTGACAGAGATTCTCCACAAAACCAAGAATCTCTTGCGCCTGCTTCTCCTCGAGTTCGATTGTCTCCGACCGCGGCGGCATATGAAGCTTCATGTCACCACGGTAGTAGGGCACTTCGCACATGGCGTTAAAGGCGGTAATGCGGGCTCCGGCTTCCTTGGCAAAAGAAACCGCCCGACGGACTGTGTCCTGGGAGAATTGAGAACCATCGGTCGGAACAAGAATGTGCTTGAACATGATGACTCCTTTCATTTATGACGAGTGCACTTCCAGTATAGATAGAAAACCACCGGAAATACAATTGAAGAACCATGAAAAAACGGCTGCCCCCACCGGGGAACAGCCGCCGCATTCAGGAGATACGCGCCGGTTAAAGCCGCTGTTCCACCCACGCCCGAACCGATGCCAGCGCCGCCGGCAATCCGGCCGGATCGGTACCGCCCGCTTGCGCCATGTCCGGCCGGCCACCGCCCTTGCCGCCGACCTGCTGGGCGACCATATTGACCAGTTCGCCGGCCTTGACCTTTGTAGTCAGGTCAGGGGTCACTCCGGCGATCAGCGTCACTTTTCCGCCGGCTGTCGAAGCCAGCACCAGGACAGCCGATTTGAGCTTGTCGCGCAGTTTGTCCATCGTTGCGCGCAGGGCGTTGATGTCGGCGCCATCAAGCGTTGCCGCCAGTACCTTGGCCCCTTTCACATCGACGACACTGTTGACCAGGCCATCGCCTTGCGCCGAAACCTGCTTGCCCTTGAGCACGGCCAGTTCGCGTTCGAGCTGGCGGACCTGGTCGAGAATCGAGTAGACGCGGGCCTGCACATCGCTGGGCTGCACCCTGAGCGTGCCCGCGACGCCGCCGAGCGCCGTTTCCATGCCCTGCATGTAGGCCAGCGCGTTGTCGCCGGTGACCGCCTCGAGACGGCGCACGCCGGCCGCCACACCGCCTTCGGCGACGATGCTGAACAGGCCGATGTCCCCCGTACGCTGCACATGCGTGCCGCCGCACAGTTCGCGCGAGGAGCCGATGTCGATCACGCGCACCTCGTCGCCGTACTTCTCGCCGAAGAGCATCATGGCGCCGAGTTTCTGCGCTTCGCCAATCGGCATTTCGCGATGCCGGCACTCGACGTTGTCAAGGATTTCGGCATTGACGATGTTCTCGACCTTGCGGATTTCCTCGTCGGTCAGTGGCTGGTTGTGCACAAAATCGAAACGCGTCTTGTCCGCATCGACCTGTGAACCCTTCTGCTGCACATGTTCGCCGAGCACTTCACGCAAGGCCTTGTGCATCAGGTGGGTGGCTGAATGGTTGCGCACGGTGCGCTTGCGCGCCAGCAGATCGACTTTGGCATTGACCGCATCGCCAACCTTGAGGGCACCCGTCTTGAGCACGCCCTGATGACCGAACACGACGGCCTGAATCTTCTGCGTATCTTCGACGGCAAAAATTCCCTGCGTCGACTGCACGACCCCGCGGTCGCCGACCTGACCGCCGGATTCGGCGTAGAACGGCGTCTCGTCGAGCACCACGACGCCCAGATCGCCTTCATTCAACTCGCTGACCGGACTGCCTTCCTTGTAGAGCGCCAGCACCTTGCCCTTGAATTCGAGCGTTTCGTAACCGTGGAAGGTGGTCGCCGGGCCGCTGTAGTCCAGCGCCGCCGCCATCCTGAACTTGCCGGCGGAACGCGCCTGCTCCTTCTGCCGATTCATCGCCACCTCGAAGCCGGCGCTATCGACGCTCACCACGCGCTCGCGGCAGATGTCGGCTGTGAGGTCAAGCGGGAAGCCGAAGGTGTCGTGCAGCTTGAAGGCCGTTTCACCGTTAAACATGCCCTTACCGCCCATTGCGGCCAGTTCGCCTTCGAGAATCGCCATGCCGTGTTCGATGGTGGCAAAGAAGCGGTCTTCTTCCTGGCGCAACACGTCGATGACACGCTTCTCGCCGGCAACCAGTTCGGGATAGGCGCTACCCATCTCGGCCACCAGATCGGGCACCATGCGGTTGAAGAAGGCGGTTCGCGCGCCCAGCTTGTAGCCGTGGCGGATGGCGCGCCGGATGATGCGGCGCAGGACATAGCCGCGTCCTTCGTTGCCGGGAATGACACCATCGGCGATCAGGAAGGAACAGGCGCGGATGTGGTCGGCCAGCACGCGCAGCGAGGGGCCGTCAGCATCCGGGCAATTCGTCTCACGCGCTGCCGCCTTGATCAGGCTCTGGAACAGGTCGATCTCGTAATTGGCATGTACCTGCTGCAACACGGCGGCGATGCGCTCCAGACCCATGCCGGTATCGACCGAGGGCTTGGGCAAGGGGTGCATGACCCCGGCTTCATCGCGGTTGAACTGCATGAAGACGTTGTTCCAGATCTCGATGTAGCGGTCGCCATCTTCATCGGGCGATCCCGGGGGACCGCCCGGAATGTGCTCGCCGTGATCGTAAAAAATCTCGGTACATGGGCCGCAGGGTCCGGTATCGCCCATCATCCAGAAATTATCGGAAGCGTAGCGCGCACCCTTGTTATCGCCAATGCGCACGATGCGCCCGACCGGAATGCCGATCACCGTGTGCCAGATATCGTAAGCCTCGTCGTCCTCGGCGTAGACGGTGACCCACATGCGCTCCGGCGACAGTTTGTAGACCTCGGTCAGCAGTTCCCAGGCGTACCTGATCGCATCCAGCTTGAAATAATCGCCAAAGGAAAAATTGCCGAGCATCTCGAAAAAAGTATGATGGCGCGCCGTATAGCCGACGTTCTCCAGATCGTTATGCTTGCCGCCGGCACGCACGCACTTCTGCGACGTCGTTGCCCGGTTGTATGGCCGCTTGTCAAACCCCAGAAAAACATCCTTGAACTGGTTCATTCCGGCGTTGGTAAACAGCAGGGTCGGATCCTCGTGCGGAACGAGCGAACTGGAGGCCACGATCTGGTGACCTTTGGACTCAAAGAATCTGAGGAATTTTTCGCGGATTTCGGCACTTTTCATCGGCATTTATCCCTAATCGGGCGTATTTTCAAAGACCTGCAATTTTAGCACCGAATCGGGCATAGGCATCCGGTGTAAAGTTGCATAAAAGCATCCCGGCCTACAAAAAAAACGGCCGTGCTTCTCAGCGGTCGCGCTAGGCTTGTGACCCATGATTTGAGCAACTACACCAACGGGAACCTCGCACCACTCTGACAGACTGCCAAACGAACGGCGCAAGCCGTGTAATGAGACCGGTGGCAAGCCAGCGGCGGCAATTGCCTTACGATGGGCAATACTCGGTTCCTCAAGACGACCAGTAAGCGATGTGGGGCTAATGAATACCCACGGCGAAGGCTTCCATTCATTCCCCTGTTCTTTGAGCGCCTTCAAGCGGAGAACAGAGGGCTGTCGGCCCAACTCCGGCGGCAATGCGCCGGTTACCTGCCGCTCAACCGCGGATCAAGCCGAACGGCAGATTTCGTAGTCTGCGCGAAAGCCAATCGTACAGAAGGTAAACGTTCCTGCTTTCAACAGGAAGCCGATCAAAGACATAATATTTGGAGATTCAGTGATCCAAAGTATCCCTTTGAGATCAAAAAAACTCAAAGACCAACCGATGGTTGCAGTGCAGGGCTTTCTGCTAAAGCCTGATGCAGCCAATCTTGGAAAACACGCATTTTTGGCAGTTTTGCTCTGCTAGAAAGATAGCTCAGGCTGTGGCACTGAATCCGTGGCCCTTCTCGTCCAAAAGGCAAGACTAATGTTTCGGCGCTCAGCTGTCGTTCTACCAATAACCTACTTTCAAGGCAAACGCCCATTCCGTCTGCTGCTGCATAGATTGACATTACGGAACTGTCGAATCGAAGACCTCTTTCAAGATTAAGCTTTAGTCCTCGATGGTCATTTTGCCAGTCTCTCCATGTATAAAGATTGGTTTCTGTGTGTATTAGCAAGCATTGGCCGATGTCCCCAGGATACTGTAATCCCGAAGCTCCACGGGTCAACGATGGAGAGCAAAGAACCACAATAGGTTCAGGGGGGAATGGCTCGTTTTCAATACCTGCACGACGCAGGACTGGCCCGTAGCTGATGTGGAAATCAATCACTCCTTCTTGAAGTGCAGCGTGGTCGCCAGAAGCCGTTACTCGCAAATCGATGTCGGGGTATTTCGCGCAAAACCTGGCAAGTCGGGGCATTAGCCATTGCGACCCAAGGCTAGGCACAACGTGGACCGTGAGAAGGTCGCTTTTCCCTTTTCGTGTAGCCTCATGTGACGCCGCCTCCAAGACGCCAAAAGCATTCCCGACCTCCTGGGCATAACGCCGTCCCGCATCAGTCAGCACAACGGTCCTGTGTATTCGGTGAAATAGCATCACTCCAAGGTGTGTTTCTAAATCCCTGATTCGGTGACTAATTGCTGAAGGCGTAAGGTGTAATTCGTCAGCCGCAGCGATGAATGAACCAAGGCGCGACGCCGATTCGAACGCTTGTATCGTGCTTAAATGAGGAATTTCACGCATAAGTATTGATGATATCAGATCACCCTCGTTGCATTGTTATTCAAAATTCTAAGATTTATCAATGTGGTGGGTTGAGATTTTTCTGACCTGTTCTTGAAAAAGCCGCGATTTTTGCGAAAGAAATGATCGCAGGTGGGTTTTTAGTCTGGATCTTGTGATTATTTGCCTCTTTATTGGTGATGCCAATTCATCAATCCGTTGCTGAAAATCACTGGTCCACGGTCTGTTTCTAATAAGCGTTAAGCCGAAATGCAGATCATCGTGAAGTTGTGACGATAAATTCACAAAAAAACATATAGTTAATGTTGTATTGACTAATCACGATGGCGATCGATTGGATTTCCCGTGGCGGTAAATGATGATCCTATTTCTTCATTAAAGCCGTTTTATTCTCTTGACCGAATGTTTTTTCACGGCAGATACTGCGTTCAAGATCTCTACCTCAAGAAAGTCAACGGTAGCGGCAGAGGCAAGGGCAAATGGGACGACTCTGCCGTGATCGAAAACTATCCGAGCAAATCGTATGGAGGCGGGTTGCCTCTGCCGCAACAGAAACACTAACGAACATTTATCACAAGGAAGGAAAACAGATGACTGAGTTACAACACCATTACTCGGACGTTGGTGACGTAATGTTGCATTACGTCACCGCTGGCAAGGGCTTCCCAATCGTCTTGCTTCATGGCTGCCCACAGACAAGCTATGAATGGCGTTACGTAATTCCATTCCTAGCGGAAAAGTTTACCGTTATTGCGCCGGACCTGAGAGGGTTGGGAGATTCGTCACGACCGGCGACGGGGTACGACAAGAAAACGATGTCTAACGATATTTGGCGGTTGATGAAAACCCTAAATATTGAGAGCTTCAATTTGGTTGGCCACGACTGGGGCGGTCCTACCGCCTTTGCGCTCGCTGCTCAACACCCGGAGGCTGTTCGCAAACTGGCAATTTTGGATGTTGCAATTCCGGGCGATGGCGCAGATTTTTCTCAGAATGGCCGTCGCTGGCACCACGCACTCTTCCGGACTCTTGATCTGCCTGAAGCCATTTTTCACGGACGGGAACATCTGATCATAAACTGGCTCTTCGAAAATTATGGATACCTGCCCAATTGCATTAGCGAGGATGACCGGAAGGAATATATGAGAACTTATGTTAAGCCTGGCGCCATGCGTGCCATGTTTAACATTTATCGGGCACTACCGCAGGACAGCGCTGACAATCAGGCATTTTTGGCAGAAAACGGGAAATTGCGCATGCCAGTCTTGGCTCTCGGCGGTAGCAAGAGCTATGGACGTGGCACGGATACGATTGAGTCGTTGAAACGAGTGGCCGAAAACGTTACCGGCGGTCTGGTGCCAGATTCTGGACATTGGGTCACGGAAGAGCAGCCCGAATTCATCGCTCAAGAGTTACTCAAGTTCTTTCTTGAAGAACTTTAATAGTAGGTCCCGATTCATCTGAGTCATCAACAGGAGGCGTCAATGACTATTACTCGTAGACAATTTATCCAGGCTTCGGTTGTAGCAAGCACAGGGTTGGCTTTCCCTTTAGTAGCACGGAGCCAGGCTCAATTTAAGCTGAAATTCGCCAATATCATGCCCCCGGATCATCCTCTGAATTTGCGCATGAAAGAGGCAAGCGAAACGATCAAGCAAAAGACGAATGGGCAAGTGGAAATCAATGTCTTTCCATCAAGCCAGCTCGGCTCTGACGCGGACATGCTCTCTCAACTGCGTTCAGGTGGCATCGACTTCTTTACGAATTCGGGCTTGATCTTGGCCTCTCTTGTACCCGTTGCTGCCATCAACGGAATTGGTTTCGCTTTTTCTAACACTGCTTCAGTATGGAAAGCAATGGATGGCGATCTTGGCAAGCATGTTGTGAAAATGATTGAGAAGGCCGGGTTGATTGCTTTCGATCGGATGTGGGACAACGGTTTCCGCCAGATATTGTCCGCGACGCAGCCTGTTCGCACGCCGGCTGACCTCAAGGGTTTCAAGATTCGCGTTCCTCCGAGTCCGCTGTGGACAGGGTTGTTCAAGGATCTGGGCGCTTCTCCAGTAACAATCCCATGGGGTGAAACTTATACGGCAATGCAAACCAAGGTGGCGGACGGCTTGGAGAATCCACTTGCTGGTATTTATTTCGCCAAAATGCATGAGGTTGGAAAATACATTTCCAACACAAACCACATGTGGGATGGTTTCTGGTTCCTTGCAAATCGACGTTCATTTGAAGCCCTGCCCGCTACGGCACGCGATATCGTACGTCAAGAGGTAAATGCTGCTGCACTTAAACAGCGGGAAGACGTTGCTCGACTTAACGAGGAATTGCGTACTAGCCTCGCCAAGTCCGTGGAGTTCATTAATGCGGACCCGGACGCTTTCCGCAAGGTGCTGCAGGCCTCTGGTTTCTACGCAGAGTGGAAAAAGCGCATGGGTGACGAGGCCTGGGGGCTATTGGAAGCAACCACAGGAAAGCTTGGCTAAGCTACGCTGTAATGTTCTGGGTGGACGACCATCCGGAACATTATTTAAACCCCTTTTGGAGCCTGCGTAGTGGGCCTTAACGGAGACACCATGTCCAACGTAGATACAAATCTTAATCCTGAGGGATCGCTGGATAATCTTGCAGCAGAGGCGGCAGGTTATCAATCGCAGCACGCAACGTCGAGTTGGATGCGTCCGATCGAGGTTGCGTCTGCTATCTTGATGGTAGCGATAGTTGTACTGCTGCTTATAGCCGTAGCAACACGTTATGCCCTCACCACGCAGGTTGTGTGGATAGAAGAAGTGGTCGCTACTGCGTTCGTATGGTTAGCGATGATGGGTGCCGCCATCGCAATGTATCGTCACGAGCATTTGCGGCTAACACTGTTTGTCAACATGCTTCCCGAGCGAGGCAGGTCATTTGTACAGACCTTTTCGTTGGTCTGCATGTCGGTGTTTCTCATCGCAATGCTTGGACCGGCGTACGACTACGCGATTGAGGAGTGGGTGATTCGCACGCCAACACTTGAGATTCCAAGTACTTTTCGCGTGTCAGCTATGCTATTTGGCGTTGTAATGATGCTCGTTATCATCGTTGTTCATGCGGTGCGAAAGTCGCAATGGAAAGATCTCTTGCTGGCAGCTGTCTTGGTCGGTACAGCTGCATCGGTCTTTTGGTGGTTTAGTCCCCAATTCCAGCAACTATCAGCCGTGACCAATATTGGAATTTTTCTGGCGATTTTAGTTACCTTTTTTCTGTTTGCAGGCGTTCCAATCGGATTCTGCTTTGGACTCGGAACCTTGTCTTACCTGGCTTTTACTTCTCACATGCCTTTGATGGTTATCATCTCACGCATGGACGAAGGAATGTCCAGTATTGTCCTCGTGTCAATCCCGGTGTTCGTTCTGCTCGGGTGCATACTCGACGCGACTGGCATGGGCAAAGCGATTGTCGACGTGCTTGCATCGCTGGTTGGGCACATTAAGGCTGGAATGTCGTATGTGTTGCTTGGCTCGCTATTTGTGGTCTCCGGCATATCCGGTTCCAAGACATCCGACATGGCCACGGTTGCGCCTGCGCTGTTTCCGGAAATGGAGCGGAGAGGACATAAGAAAGCCGGGATGGTCGCCTTGTTGGCCACCGGTGCAGCGATGGCAGATACCGTTCCTCCCAGCATTGTATTAATTGTTCTGGGGTCTGTGGCAGGGGTCTCAATTGCCGGACTCTTCCAGAGCGGTTTCGTCGTCGCCATGGTATTGCTGATAGCTTTGATGGCTCTTGCCCGATGGTATGCACGGGACGAAGACATGCGGGGCGTAACTCGGCCGTCGCTGAATGTGGTGGTCAAACTGATAGTTGTTGCTGCCCCAGCGCTTACATTACCGTTCATCATCCGTAGCACGGTTGCGGGTGGATTCGCCACAGCTACAGAAGTGTCCTCTATCGCCGTATTGTACGCAATGATTATTGGACACTTTTTGTATGGCGGCATTGGAGCAAGGAAGATTTACGGCATGTTGGTCGAGACAGCTACACTATCCGGCGCCATTTTGCTCATTTTGGGTACGGCATCCGGTATGTCTTGGGCGGTCACGCAGAGTGGTGTGATTCAGAATATGACCAATTTTTTAATCTCTCTGCCAGGGGGAGTGGTGGCATTTATAGTCGTCTCGACGATCATCTTCGTCGTCTTGGGATGCCTGCTTGAGGGGCTGCCAGCCATTCTTTTGCTAGCACCAATCATGTTTCCGATTGCTAGAAAATTGGGGATCCACGATATCCACTACTCGATGATTGCAGTTTGTGCAATGAACATTGGCTACATGACTCCACCAATTGGTATAGGCCTTTATATCGCTTGTCGAATTGGTGATGCATCTCCTGATGAGGTAACAAAGGCGATCTGGCCTTATCTCATTGCGCTTTTCGTCGGAGTCGCAATTATTGCGGCGGTTCCATGGATATCGACGGTCGCGCTAGACTGAAGGTTTCGTCGCGTTAACGAGCGTCAGCCGGACATCGCTTATGATGGAAGGCTGTTCATGGTTGGATTTATCAGATTAGCTGATATGATTCCGCGCTCTCTTCTACCTCGCCCGCGTCGGCGGATAAACGCTATTCGTTGGCTTCTTGATATCATCTGCACATAGGTTACTCAAAAAGGAAATACTAATGACTAACTTAACGCATAACTACGCAGATGTTGGAGAGGTGATGCTGCACTATGTAGTTCAGGGTGAGGGGTTTCCCGTGGTACTACTGCACGGGTGTCCTCAAACCTGGTATGAATGGCGTTATCAAATTCCAGCGCTAGCAAAGAAATATCGTGTAATTGCTCCCGATCTTCGCGGGTTAGGCGATTCTTCCCGGCCTGTCACGGGATATGACACAAAGACTATGGCCAACGACATTTGGCAGTTGATGGTGTCTCTCGGCATTGATAACTGTTATATGGTCGGGCACGATTGGGGCGGAGGCACGGCCTTTTCCCTGGCGGCACAACACCCCAAAGCTGTTCGCAAGCTTGTCTGCTTGGATGTTGCCATCCCGGGAGATGGGGCTGACTTTTCACAAAATGGTCGTCGTTGGCACCATTCGCTTTTTCGGACACTTGACCTTCCGGAAGCTCTATTTTACGGAAGAGAAAACTTAATCCTACATTGGTTTTACGACCATTTTGGATACGTCCCGAATTGCATCAATGATGAAGACCGGGCCGAATATTTAAGGACATACGTCAAGCCCGGCGCCATGCGTGCCATGTTCGATATCTATCGAGCCCTGCCGCAAGATAACGCGGATAACCAAGCGTTCATAGCAGAGAATGGAAAATTGCGTATGCCGGTATTAGCGCTTGGTGGAGGAAAAAGTTTTGGCCGCGGTATGGACACATTCGAATCACTGTTGCGAGTAGCAGAAAATGTTCGCGGTGGACTGATACCTGATTGTGGTCACTGGGTTACGGAGGAAAAGCCGGAATATGTAACTCAAGAGTTGCTCACGTTCTTTGCTGAGTAGTCCAGTTAATGCCTCACAGTTGCCTTGTTACGATCAGCATACAGAAATGAGCGAAAAATGACTAAACATGCAAAAGCGGCCGTTTTTCAGAAAGCATACGACCTCGGGTTCGCGTATGAGCGGGACTACCGGGGCTGCGCCCAATGCGTCATAGCCGCGCTGCAGGACGCACTCGAAGTCCGCAATCCCGATACGGACGCCATCTTCAAGTCGGCAACGGGCCTGGCGGGCGGTGTCGCCCAGGAAACCGACGGCAACTGCGGGGCCTACGCAGGCGGGGCGATGATGATAGCCTACCATGTCGGGCGTGAACGCGATAATTTCGCGGACCCTGAAAAAATACGCCTTATCACATCGGCGCTTGTAAGCAAATTACACAAGAAATTCATTGAGGAGTACGGGACCGTCACCTGTGGGTGCATTCACACAAAGATCATGGGACGCCCCTTCTATATCAAGGATCCCGAGGAACTGAAAAAATTTGATGCCGCGGGGGCTCATACCGAAAAATGCACACGTGTTGTGGCGCTTGCCTCGCGCTGGACAGCGGAAATTCTCGACGAAGCGGCACTCCTGGAATAAGCGGGGAAACTCCTAACTATCCAGACCCACCGTCTTGCGCCGCGCCACGGCTTCTTGCCATGAACGATGGGGCTTCACACCGAAATGAACTTCCCGATACCAGGCAGGTAAACCCGTTAAGTGACGTTGGAAACGGGCTAAACGATATCAGCATCGGGAACACCATTGTCGGCCTTTTGCAGGGCTGCCGTCGTCATGCACTTGCACCCTTTCATGGCGCAAGTGGTATCAGTCAATGCGACAGAACTTAATTCAAAAGGTCGACTATTTTTGGGACGGTATGAATTCCACGTTGATGACAAAATCCCTTTCCCTTCTGTCGCTTTTTTTCGTCATGGCTATGGATGCGATTGCTCAGGATGATTGCAATCCACCGCCCAGGGATGTCGCTAAATTGGTGGAAATTCGATCTGGATTTCATAAGGTCAGGGGACCATTGGCCCAGTTCGACCCCTGTCACTCATCGGTTAACTTTTCAATGCCTGGTATTTTTTCGAGCAAGCTTGGAGAACCCCCGCCATTGATGATCATTGCGCATGGCGGTAACGGACCTGGCGGTGCAGAAATAGAAATGATGCGTCGAATGAACAGAGAGGGAATAGCAACCCTTTTGTATGATGCTTATGAGATGAATGGTTTTCAGTACAAAGGCACCACACTTTTCTTGCTTGGCGTTACCAATGAGTCTCGCCAGCGAATGATTTTTAAAGCGACTCATGGAGCTTACCAATGGGCAAAAAATCAGCCCAGAATTGATTCTGCACGCATTTATATCAATGGACTTTCGAACGGAGGCAGTGTCGCCGTCAATATGGCGGGCATCGTCGAACCTGATCATGTTCCTGCCGTTATTGCGGAAGGGGCATCACCGACGGGGATTGGCTTCCCTGACAAGATCAATGTGCCACTCAAGCTTGTTTACGGAAGGCTCGACAACTACGGGGGAAAAGCCGAAGACGATTGGATGTACACGCGATCAGACCCATGCGGGTTTAATTTTGAATTTGATATGGCTCCCGTTGGTGTTTCTGCGCGTTGTTCTGCAATAAATAATCCGCAAGAAATGGTTCCTTCGCCATTGGACTGGATGAGTGCTACCAAGGCGCAGGGACTGCCCGTTGAGATGTGGTTCTACGAGAATGCGGCCCATGGAATTTTGATCGGCCGCATGAAGAAGGAGACCCGAACTTACGGGACAGGAGCCACTGCAAATTTTCGCTTCGGATGGACAGGCAGTAGTTACGATGTACCAGATAACTATATTTCCGATATCGTGAAGCTCATCAAGTCAAGCTATCCATAAATCGTTCCTCATTGTTTGCTACTGTCCAAGTAGTTGTGGCCCGACGTTTGTTGTCTAAATGGATTAGGCGCTTTATTCTTTTTCATCCCAAGCCTCGCCCCGGGAAATGGCGGAACTAGCCTGAATGACGGAATCTGGCGAGGTCCAGCCATCGAGCAGCCACGCAAGAGAAAGCCGGCACGAAGCCGACCGAAAGGTCAGTCCCTTGTCGTTTGCTCACTGTGCCAAAAAGGTGACAATTCGATCACATTCCCAGCGGTCACCTAGACAACCATGGGTATGGCTGCCCCGTCTATTGAAAGAATCGATCCGGAAATGTAGCTCGCGCGTGGAGAACAAAAGAATACTACGGCATTCGCAATATCCTCTGGCGAGGCTAGCCGACCAAGCGGCATAGGCGCACAGGCTCTGTTCAGCGCTTCGTCGATGGTGATGCCGTTCATTCGAGCTTCCGCCTTCAGGCCCTCTTGTAAACGACTGGTGAGCGTTAGTCCCGGATTGATGGCGTTTACACGAATGCCCTTCGGACCATAAGCTGCTGCCAATCCTGCCGTTGCCAACATCAGCGCTGCATTTGCCGCACCTCCCGCAATATGAGTCGTTTTAGCCATTTTCCCACCTTGGCCGATGATGTTGAGAATAACGCCCGCGCCTCGTTTGGCCATACGCTTGATCACGGGGTCGATCACATGGATGTAAGTGAAGTACTTTGCGTCCATTGCCTCATGCCAATGCAGAGGGGTAAGCTCATCTGGAGGCGTACGCTTTGCTGCACCCGCTGAATTAACCAGGATATCGATCGGACCATTTTCCATTTCCGTCTGATTGACTACCGCTGCGGCCGCTTTTTCATCCCTTAGATCGGCGCCGTAAACGTAGATCCTTTCGCACGAATCGGGGACATCCTTGCCAAGGACGTCCCTTGCCGCTGTGAGGTTACCCATATCTCGCGATACCAGGCTAACCCTGGCGCCTTCCTGGAGAAAGGCCTTGGCGCATGCCAGACCTATTCCCTTGGAACCACCCGTTATCAAGATGTGCTTGCCTTGCAGTTGGAAATCCATAATCACCAATTCTCCTGTCAATCAAAAATCGGAATAAAGCATCCCCGCAGAGATTAAATTTCTTGTGCTTCAGGGGCGGAGTTCTGGTTTTCCTCGGCGATCATCGGCGCCACCCGCAGCTTAACCATCTTCATTGCCGCGAATGGTACAAGTTGTTCCGTGCTTGCCTCACTGTCAGTGACCAGCATCCAGGGGCGCGTAAATGAGGTCCAGTGCTGTTGCGAGGCCATGCCGAGTTTGCTTGAATCGGCCAGCACGATCACTTCCGCTGCGCGGTCGGCCATGCACTGCTTGAGCCAGGCCTGTTCCGGACTGGCTTCGCAAAGTCCGTAGTCAGCAACAACCCCGTCCGCGCTCAGGAATACACGATCGACCGTGATGCGCGAAAGTGCTGCCAGCGTCTGGGAGCCCAGGGTGGACATGCTCGCCTGGCGCACTTTCCCGCCCAGGAGATGGAGACGGGATTCCGGTATCTTCATCAGCACGGGCAGTGCAAACAGGTTAACGGTGTATATGGTCAGCCGGCTACGGCCAAGCAGGGCCTGTGCGAAGGCCTCGACGGTGGTTCCGCCGTCGAGCAGCAAGCTTTCTCCGTCCCTGACCAGTTCAATCGCCGAACGGGCGATTGCCTCCTTGCGCTTGCTGTGCTGCGCACGCCTTTGTTCCAGCGGCGTTTCGACCTCATGACGGGTGCTGTGAACTGCAGCGCCGCCATACGTGCGCATGAGCAGGCCTTGTTCGGCAAGGCTGGAAAGATCACGGCGTATCGTCGGCTCGGATACCCCGAAGCGTCTGCACAGTGCGTCGATCTGGGCGTGACCAGAAGCCTGGGTAAGTTCCAGAATGGCTTGTCTGCGCAGGAGTGTTTTGCTTGCCATCCGAAAGTTGAAAACCTCTGGCAGGACTATCGTGAGATCCGATCAGACCGGAGTAACAGCCTTATTGAATATCGCTCAATGCTTGCGGATGGTCGCCAGTTCTATGCCCTGGCGCAGGGCTTCGAGCATGCTGCGTTCATCGACCACGCCCTTGCCCGCAATGTCAAACGCCGTGCCATGATCCACCGATGTCCGTATTACGGGCAAGCCCACGGTAATGTTGACCCCATGCTCCACGCCCATGACTTTCACCGGGCCGTGTCCTTGATCATGGTACATCGCCACCACCACATCAAAGTCACCCCGTCCGGCGCGGAAGAATAGCGTGTCGGCAGGTAACGGACCTTCTACATCCATTCCTCGCGCACGACAGGCTTCGATCGCCGGAACAATCTTTTCGGCCTCTTCGCCATGACCGAACAGGCCACCTTCTCCGGCGTGCGGGTTGATCGCACAAACGCCGATGCGCGGAGCGACCATGCCGGAGCGCTTGAGCGTCACATCGGCGCGCTCGATGGTGCGTGCAACCAGACCGGGCTCGATGCGTGCAATGGCATCGATCAGGCCAATATGGGTGGTCACGTGAATCACCCGTAAATTGGGAGCCACCAGCATCATTGACACCTCGGGCGTACCCGTCAGGGAGGCGAGCATTTCCGTGTGCCCGGGAAACTTGTGCCCTCCCGCATGCAGGGCTTCCTTGTTCAAGGGTGCCGTGCAGATGGCATCGATCTGTTCAAGTTTGGCGAGACTAACCGCCTGTTCGATGTAGCGGAATGCCGCATCGCCGGCAACCGGGGAAAGCTGGCCGAAGGGCAGATCGGGCGGGATGAGCCCCAGATCGATACAATCGACCGTGCCGTACTCGTAACGGGCCTGCTCGGGCGAGGCGACAACACGTACTTCGGGAGCCTTGCCACCAATCAGCGTGCCCGCCAGGCGCAGGCGGGAGGCGTCGCCGATGACCACCGGTCGGCAGCGTTCATAAACGCTCTGCTGGCGCAAGCTCTTCATGATGATTTCGGCACCGACGCCCGCGGCGTCGCCCATGGTGATGCCAATGACAGGGCGGTAAGTAGAGGGCATATTGAAGTGGCTCTGGAAAATGATCAAAGAGTTGATTTGAGTAAATGCCAGGCGCGCGACAGGCAGTCTTCCGCACCGAATGCGCCGGCCTTGGTTATGACGGGGAGACGGCACGCGCCCAGGGTATAGGACAAGGGAACACCGGCCTCAAGTTCCCCCACGAGTTCGAGTGCATGCACTCCGTATCCGGCCAGAATTGCCCGGGCAGTTTCACCGCCGGTAAGGATCAGTCCGCCTACCTTGTCCAAAGCAGGCGAGACGAGACAGGCCAGTGAAGCAGCGAGTTGCGGTCCTTCGCTCAGATCGGGTGAGGAACCTCCGATGGTCACGACCAGGTCCTCGCCACGGGCAATCGCACTTGACACGAATTGCTGCATTTCCGACCATCGGGGATGCGCCGTGCCTTCACGAAGAACCAGTGGATCAACCGTGTAAGGTTCGGTTTGCGCAGTTTGTGCGACATGTTTGCATTGCAGTCGTGAGGCGCTTGAGACGCTGCCAACGATGGTCAGTACCGGGCCAGATCCCGCTTGCTGGCGCCGCAACTCGCTGCTCTGGCCGGACAGTCCATGCGCCGCGGGCAGATGGCGCATCAAGCCGCCGGAGCCTACCAGAAGAGAGCGACTGGCCAGCGGTACGGTGGCGCGTGCAATGCGCGCCAGATCGTCTTCCGATTCGGCATCGCACACGATCGCGCAATCCGGTACACCCGCATGGGCTTCAAAAGCTTCACGCAACGTGTCTGGATCTCCTCTGACCTGGCTCAAGCTAACCAGCACGGGTTTGAAACCGACAACCTCCAGCATGGCGGGAAGGGTAGCCGGGCCCGTACGCGCCTCGTTTTTCCATACTTCGGTATCCTTCAGCGGCACGCCTTTCACGAACAACTGTCCATCGACCATCGTGCGGCCCATGGCCGGGAAGGACGGGACAAGGATCGGGGTACCCGTAAGTTGCGCCGTGGCGATGAGTTCGCGCACAAAGGATCCGCGCAGGGTGGAATCGATCTTCTTGTAGAGCAGAGATGGTCGCAACTTCAACAAACGCTGCAGCAATGCAAGATGAACCGCCGCCGCATCGGCCGCCGGCAGGCGCCGGCTGTCAGCGTCGACAGCCACCACGTCAAAACCGTCGGTTTCCGCTTCCGCATCAAGCTGCACAAGGGTGCGCAAACCCGACTGCACACATCCTGCAGCACAGTCGGCAGCGCCCGACAGATCGTCAGCGATAATAAGCATTTTCATGATCAGCACATTTAAAAAGATTGATTCGATCATTATATACATAGATAATTGATAAGAACAATCAATAATGCTTTGGCTGACACCTCGGATTTTTTGGTCCTTTTCCCCTTTTCTGCAGGAGTTGAACCCATGAGTACTTATTCCCTGTTGTGCCCCGGCCGCATCATTGCCGGGCCAGGCAGCATTGACAGCATCAAGGACGTTGTGTCCGATTTTGCGGCCACTCAGGTTCTGATCATCAGCGACAAGGGGGTTGCCCGCGCCGGCCTGATCGATCGCCCCAAAGCCCTGCTGGAAGCGGTGGGAGTAACCGTGACTGTCCTTGACGACACCCCGCCCGAGCCTGAGGTCGGCCAGGTCGAAGCCATTCTCGAAGCCGCCAGAAAGCACTCCTGCGAACTGGTCATCGGAATAGGCGGCGGCAGTGCGATGGACGTCGCCAAGATCGTTGCCGTCCTGCTCAACAACGACGTTTCCTTGCGCGAGCTGCTCAACAAGACACCGATTGCCCGGCGCGGCCTGCCCACGCTGATGGTTCCAACGACCGCAGGTACAGGCTCCGAAGCCACGCCCAACAGCATTTTTCTGGTGCCGGAGGATGAACTCAAGGTCGGCATTGTCAGCCCCAAACTCGTGCCTGAATGCGTAATTCTCGATCCGCAGATGAGCGTTGGCCTGCCGCCGGCGATTACGGCGTCCACCGGCATGGATGCCCTCACGCATGCCATCGAGTGCTATACCTCGAAAAAGGGCAATCCGTTCAGCGAACTGTTCGCGCTCAAGGCCATCGCCCTGATCTCGCGCAGCATCCGCCGTGCCTTTACGCACGGCAGCGACCTCGACGCACGCCACGACATGCTGCTCGGCGCGATGTA
>CAIVZW010000231.1 GCA_903910495.1 uncultured beta proteobacterium | reverse complement strand
GATTATCGCGCCCTGCGCGAACAGCCCCAGCAGGCGACGGCTCCGGTGACTGTCCCGCAAGCTTCGGCAGCGGCTGAACTGCGCGGACGACTGGAGCAACGACAGGATCGTTCCAGCCAGGCTGATTTTCGCCGCGAACACGAGCCACGCGCGCCGGTCATGAACACGCCAGCCGTACCCGAAAGCCGCGGGAATGCCTCGCCCGTCCCCCAGTCGACAGCGCAATCCCCGGTTGTCGCTACTCCGCGCAACGAACGGGCAATGCCTGAAAGCGTGCGGCAAACTCCTCAGACCCGATCCGAGCCGTTTGCCGTGTCCCCGGCGAATCAACAGGCCGAGACGCGGAACAGGCAGGAACGCCCGGAGCCGGCATTCCCGCACCGGGAACGCGAACAGCAAGCACCAGCCATCACAACGCCGCCCGTAACAGCAGGCCGCAATATAACTACACCGGCACCCGTCCCGGCGACTCAACCCCCTGTCAGCAGCCAGCGGGTTGAACGGGCAATGTCAGAAGTCGTGCGACCCGCAGCGCAAGCCCGATCCGAGCCGCATGAAACCCGCTCTCAGGAACGCCAGGTTCAGCGCGAAGTTCGCACTGAACCTGCCCCGCAGCCGATTCGGCAAGCGCCCCCGGTACGTATCGAAACACGCGTCGACACACCGGTACCGGCGATGCGCGAAACCCGCCATGAAGCGGCACGCGAGCTCAGCCGCCCGCCCGAACCGCGCGCCGAGGTAAAGACGCAACGCCAGGAGGGTCGCCCGCAGCCGGCACCAGGCGAAAAACAGGGACATCGTCGGGATGAAACGGAAAGGCGCTGAATCCAGGCGCCGGCAAGGGGTAACTGAAAGCGCCTGAAACCCCACGGTATTCTGCCGCCGGCGGTATACTGCAGGCACATCCTTGAAATGCATGCCATGCCGCCACGACACACCCTTGTTACACCCGATGTTTTCCGGGGGCTAGCCGATTGAGCCCGGTGCAGAACAGCCCGATCCGTATCCTGGGCATTGATCCGGGCTTGCGCATCACCGGTTTTGGCGTCATCGAAAAGACCGGCAACAAGCTGGGCTACGTCGCCAGCGGCTGCATCAAGACCGATGCCAAGGCCTCGCTGCCTACCCGGCTGGGGACGATCCATGCCGGTCTGTGCGAACTGGTCGCGCAGTACCAGCCCGATCAGGCCGTCGTCGAAATCATTTTCGTGAATGTCAACCCGCAATCGACGCTGCTGCTCGGCCAGGCACGCGGAGCGGCGATCACGGCACTGGTTGCCAGCGGGCTTGAGGTCGCCGAATATACGGCTTTGCAGGTCAAACAGGCGGTGGTCGGCAACGGTCACGCCGACAAGATACAGGTCCAGCATATGGTGCGCCGCCTGTTGTCGCTGCCCGGCGACCCCAGTCCCGACGCTGCCGATGCACTGGCCTGCGCCATTGCCCACGCGCACGGCGGACAGGGCTTGGGCGCACTGGCAACGAAAGGCATGCGGGTTCGCAATGGTCGGATGTTATGAACAAGGAAGAAAGCCGCTTTCAACACAGAGTGCACGGAGGCACGGAGATCACAGAGAAAACCAGAATTAATGTGGTTACTCTCCGTGTTCTCTGTGTCTCTGTGATCTCCGTGTTGAAAGTGGTCAAGTGTCAGCCATTATGGAGAACCAAATGATCGGTCGCCTCACTGGAATATTGCTCGAAAAGAACCCGCCGCAGGTTGTCCTCGACGTGCATGGTGTCGGCTACGAAGTCGATGTGCCGATGAGCACCTTTTACAACCTGCCGGCAACCGGCGAGAAAGTGACGCTGCTCACGCATTTTGTGGTGCGTGAGGACGGTCAGTTCCTTTATGGCTTCGCCAGCCAGTCCGAACGCTTTGCCTTCCGCCAGCTCATCAAGATTTCTGGAATTGGCGCGCGCATGGCGCTGGCCGTGCTCTCCGGGCTGTCCGTCAGCGATCTGGCGCAAGCCATCGCCCGCCAGGAAATCGGGCGGCTGATCAAGGTGCCGGGCATCGGCAGGAAAACCGCCGAACGCCTGCTGCTCGAACTCAAGGGCAAGCTGGCCGAATCCGTACCGGCGACCGCCTTTGCTCTGGAAGACAGCCAGCATGACATCCTCAATGCGCTGCTGGCGCTGGGTTACAATGATCGTGAAGCGTCGGCGGCAATGAAGCTGCTGCCTGCAGGGGCTTCCACCTCGGATGGCATCCGTCAGGCACTTAAATTACTCTCGAAAGTGTGATGCAAAGTTCATACTCAACCCAGAAGCAGATCATCCAGATCGCCATCGTTGCGCTGCTGCTGATCGGCTGCATTGCCGTATTGACGCCCTTTATCGGCACCCTGCTGCTGGCCATCGTACTCTGCGTAACGACCGCGCCGATCCGCAACCGCCTGCTCCTGTTCTGCGGCGGCCGCAGCAGCCTGACAGCGGCTCTGATGTGTCTGATCATGGTGCTGTTGCTCCTGCTTCCCCTGGCCCTGCTCTCCGGTTCGCTAGCCGACGGCGTTGAAATGGCTATCGCCTACGTCAGGCCGCTGCTCGAAAGCGGATTGCCCAGTGGCGTTCCTGGCTGGGTAACCGACTTGCCGCTTGTCGGCACTTACATTGGCGACTACTGGCACAAACTGATCGCCAGTCGTGAAGAAATGAACGAACTGCTGCGCCAGTTCATCGCCCCGACACGCAAGCTCGCACTGGCCACCGTATCGCTCTTTGGTCAGGGGTTGATGCAACTGCTGCTGGTCATCTTCTTCGCGTTTTTCATCTTCCGCGATGCCGAGACTTATGCCGATGCCCTGCGTAACGCCAGCCGCAAACTGGCTGGCAATCTCGGAGAGCGCATGTTCAAGCTGGCCAACGGTACCGTCACCGGCGTCATGGTCGGCATCGTAGGCACCGCCGCTGCGCAGTCGCTGGTGGCCATGCTCGGCTTCATCATCGCCGGTGTGCCGGGTATCGTCATCCTCACCTTTGCCACCTTCTTCTTCTCGATGGTGCCGGTGATCGGGGCCACGCTGATCTGGGTCGGTGCCGCCGCCTGGCTTTACGAAGGCGGGCAGACCGGCTGGGCCATATTCATGATCCTGTGGGGCATGTTCGGCATCAGCAGCGTCGATAATTTTGTCAAACCGGTGCTGATTTCGCGCACCTCCAGTCTGCCGCTGCTGCTGATTGTCGTCGGCGTTTTCGGCGGCGTGCTGGTCTTTGGTTTCATCGGCCTCTTTCTCGGGCCAACACTGCTGGCCCTTGGCCAGGTTCTGATCCGCGAATGGCTGGATCACTCCGATTACGACGGCCCTTCGATTTAGCCATGATCGAAACAGACAAACTTGGTGGTGATTTTGGCGAAAGTTTCAATGAAACGATGGTCGACCGCCTGATTTCTGCGGAGTCGAAATCGACGCAGGAAGAAGCAATTGAACGCGCCCTGCGCCCCAAGCGTCTGGCCGAATATGTTGGCCAGGTCAAGATTCGCGAACAGTTGTCGATCTTCATCGAAGCCGCCAGGCGTCGCCAGGACACGCTCGACCACGTGCTGCTGTTCGGCCCCCCGGGACTGGGCAAAACGACGCTGGCGCACATCATCGCCGCCGAGATGGGCGTCAACCTGCGCTCAACCTCGGGCCCGGTGCTTGAACGAGCCGGTGATCTGGCGGCCATCCTGACCAACCTCGAACCGCACGACGTGCTGTTCATCGATGAGATTCACCGGCTGAGCCCTGTAGTAGAGGAAATTCTCTACCCGGCGCTGGAAGACTTTCAGATCGACATCATGATCGGCGAAGGCCCGGCCGCGCGTTCGGTCAAGCTTGATCTGCCGCCGTTCACGCTGGTCGGCGCAACGACCCGTGCCGGCATGCTGACCAATCCGCTGCGCGACCGTTTCGGCATCGTAGCGCGGCTCGAGTTCTACACGCCGGAAGAACTGACGCACATCGTCACGCGCTCGGCGCAGTTGCTCAAGGTGCCGGCCGAACCCGGCGGCGCGCTGGAAATCGCCAGGCGCTCGCGTGGTACGCCGCGCATCGCCAACCGCCTGCTGCGCCGCGTACGCGATTTCGCCGAGGTCAGGGCCGCCGGACACATTACGCAGGAAGTGGCTGATCTGGCGCTGATCATGCTTGACGTCGACCACGGTGGCCTCGACATCATGGATCGCAAGCTGCTTTCCGCCGTCATCGACAAGTTCGGCGGCGGGCCGGTCGGTGTCGACAACCTGGCGGCGGCCATCGGCGAGGCACGCGACACTATTGAAGACGTGCTTGAACCCTACCTCATCCAGCAGGGTTTCCTGCAACGCACGCCGCGTGGCCGCGTGGCTACGGCGGCGGTATACCGTCACCTCGGTCTTGAAAACCCGGCTACCAATGGACAGAACGAACTCTGGCGGACACAGTGAGGCGGTATTGAAAACCCTGACCCCACCACAGAGGCACAGAGACACAGAGGAAAAGCGGAGGAACAACGTTTGGGGTTTCTCTGTGTCATCTCTGTGCCTCTGCGTCTCTGTGGTGGATTTTCTGTCCGGTCACAAACCCTTACATTCAATGTTGTTTTGTCCGATTAGAATCCACCCATGAAGCACGAACAAAAACCGAACGCTTTCACGATTCCCGTCCGTATTTATTTCGAAGACACCGACGCCGGTGGCGTCGTCTATTACGCCAATTATCTGAAGTTTCTCGAGCGTTGCCGTACCGAATGGCTGCGCGAGATCGGCCACGATCAGGCCGATCTGCTGCGTGATCCTGGGATTGCCTTTGTCGTGCGCAGCGTCAGTCTGGAGTATCTGAAGCCGGCGCGGCTCGACGAAATGCTCTCGGTCAGTCTGGAAGTCGAAAAAATCACCAAATCCCAGAT
>CAIVZW010000230.1 GCA_903910495.1 uncultured beta proteobacterium | reverse complement strand
GTTCAACCGTAATCCGATGGTCGACAAGGCCTTCCTGTTGACCGGACCGAACGCTTACGAGAGCGCCCTGCTTGATCTGATGCAACGCATCGTCGCCGATTATCCGGCGTTGCGCCTGTTCAGCCTGCCGTCAATCGGCGAAGACGGGCAGCGGCGGCATCTGGAACTGGGGGTGGAAGGCGCCGAGGCACTGGTCGATCAGGTGATGGAAGAGATCAGGCAGGAAGTTGAGCGACGTGAAATCACCTGGCGCTGGCGTGAATGACGCCTGTGTCGAATAGCCTCGCCTGAAAATAACGAAACCCCAGTGACGGGGTTTCGTTATTCAATCCGGCCAATCCCGGATCCTGCGCTGCGAATCGGTGCTGGCGCGCTGGTCGGGCAGCTTACTTGATCGGGCTGACGGTCTCGGAGGGCTTGAGCGTCAGCGGCTGGCCTTTCTGTTCTTCTGCCGCGGCATTCTTTCCCTTGGGCTGGATGATGGCACGTACACGTGCCTGCGCAACGCCGACGGCAGTCTTGGTGTCACCGCTGCCGTTGGTGACCAGATATTTTTCGGACAGGGCGTCATAGAAAATGTACTGCCCCCTGACTTCATCGAGCCCGCTTCTTACCCAGGCACGGACAAAAAACTCGGTTTTTTCGTCGCGCGCATCATGCTCGATGCGCTCGCCTTCGCCTTCGATGTATTCGTCACGACCTTCACGTTTCTGCCGGAAGCGGGCCAGCCCATTGGCGCCGCCGGTCGCGACGCCCTTCTGGAAGCCGTCCGCATCCTGAGTGACGACCAGCCGGTTGGTGCGAATCCGAAGAGTGCCCTGAGTCAAGACAACATTGCCTTCGAAAACCTGCACCTTCTTGATGTCGTCCATGCTGATGCTATCCGCCTCAAGATGGATCGGACTCTCGCGATCTGCTTTTTCCGCGTAAACAGGCAACGAGAGCGTAGCGAGCAGGCAGGAGGCAACAATGAAAATAATTTTTGGCATCATGGTTCCTACTTTTTGGCGTATTTGCTTTCCAGAATAGCGGAGACTTTTGACTCAAGGATGTAGGTCTGTGTCTGGTTGTCGACTTGCAGACCAACACCTTTCAGCCAGGATTTGCCCTTGGTGATGAGCACGGCGCTTCGGGTGAAGGCCCTTTCGTCGTCGGGCACAACGGTAAGTTCGGGGGTTATAGCCGTCAGTGCTTCCTCTTCCGCAGACGCAGCACGGTAGATCGTGACGTTGCCGTATAAATCGATCTGCTCGCTGTCCTTGCTCACGTGCCCACGCTCGGCAGTCAGCGTGACGGGAGGTTTATTCACATGCAGATAGATCAGATTCGGCTTGATGATGTCCGTGCTGTCGTCATCCGGATAATGGCGGGTGTCCGCCGCTTTCAGCGTGTATTGCAATTGCCCCGTTTCATCCAGCTTGCGCAGGGTCGAATCGGTGACGATGTAGTCCGGGTCGTGACGGTGCTTTCCGTCGTGCCGTGGCTCAGGCAACTCGGTGGCATAGCGCAGCCAGAACGTCAGGCCGGTCAGGGCGAAAAAGATAGTCAGCGGGAAGAGAGCGCTTCCCCAGTGTTTCATTTTCCGGATACCGGAAGATACGGCGCGAGGGCGTCATCGAGTTTGCCCTGGGCGTCGAGGATGAATTCGCAGACTTCACGCACCGCGCCCTTGCCGCCGGCCTTGCCTGAAGTGAACCGGGCATAGCGTTTCGCCAGATCGTGGCCGTCCGCCGGTGTGGCCGAAAAGCCGCAGGCAGCCATGACTTGCAGATCGATGATGTCGTCACCCATGAAACCGGCTTCGTCGGCGCTGATGCCCAGTTTGTCGAGCAGTTCATGCAGGATTTCCAACTTGTTGGTAATGCCCTGATAGAGGAGCTCGATGCCCAGGTTCTGCATGCGAAATTCGACACAGGGGGTTTTCCGGCCGGTGATGATGGCCACGGTAATACCTGATTTCTGCAGCATGTTCAGGCCAACGCCGTCGAGACAGTTGAAGACTTTGATTTCGAGACCTTCGTCGGTATATAAGAGCGTGCCATCGGAAAGCACGCCATCGACGTCGAAGGCCATCAGTTTGAGGCGGCGCGCGCGGGCTTTTGCTGTGGCTAGAGAATCCATCAGATGGCTTTGGCTTGAAAGAGGTCGTGCATGTTGAGGGCACCGATCAGCAGACCGTTTTCGTCGGCTACCGGGATCTGGTTGATCTTGTGTTTGTCCATCATCTCGACCGCCTCGGCAGTCAGCTTGTCCGGGCCGATCAGGCGCGGCTTGACGCTCATCACGTCGGTGACGGTGAGGGCCTGCAGGTCAAGGTTGCTGACGATGGCGCGGCGCAGGTCACCGTCGGTGAATATCCCGAGAATTTGCCGTCCGGGCGTGATAACCACGGTCATGCCGATGCCGCCGCGCGAGATTTCGCGGGTCGCCTCGGCGACGCTGGCCTTGACCAGGACACAGGGGATGGCCGGGCCGGTACGCATCACTTCATGCACCCGCGTCAGCAGGCGGCGGCCGAGCGGGCCGCCGGGGTGCGAGCGGGCAAAGTCTTCGGCACCGAAGCCGCGTGCATCGAGCAGGGCGACCGCCAGCGCATCACCGAGGGCCATCATGGCGGTCGTGCTGGCGGTGGGCGCCAGATTGAGCGGGCAGGCTTCCTGCGCCACGGCGGCATTGAGATGGACGTCGGCGTCGCGGGCGAGTGTGGATTTCGGGTTGCCGGTCATGGCGATCAGCTTGGCGCCCTGGCGTTTGATGAACGGCAGGATGTTCAGCAGTTCTTCGCTTTCGCCCGAGTTGGAGAGGGCAATCAGCACGTCGTTGGCGGTGATCATCCCGAGGTCGCCGTGGCTGGCTTCCGCCGGATGTACGAAAAACGCCGGCGTACCGGTGCTGGCCAGGGTGGCGGCGATCTTGCGCGCGACGTGTCCGGATTTGCCGATGCCGCTGACGATGACGCGGCCGTGGCCATTGAGGATCAGCGATAGCGCCTGCAGGAAGGTGTCATCGATGCGCTCGACCAGCGCGAGGACGGCGTCGCCTTCGATGCGCAGCACCTGTCGCGCAAGCTCTAGCGCCTTGGGGGAGGGCTGAATCGGGTTCATGGACCTGTGGTAGTAAGGATTGGTGCAAGTATAGCAGAAGGCCCGGGCCTCCTGATTCCGCTACGCATGAGGAACTGGCGCACAAACGAAAAAAGCCCGCCGAAGCGGGCTTTGGCATGCCGTGTTTGCTAGAAGGCCATACAAGCGGTATAGGTCTGGTTTGGCGCGGCATAGGCAACGCCTACGGCAGCGGGATCGGTGGCGCCGCCCACTTGCCCGCGGAGGGCGCCCGTCGCGCCGTTGCCATCGTCAAGCGTGATGTCAAGCTGTTCAGCCGTCAGGCGCGGAATGTTCTGGGAACACACATAGTAGGTGCCTGACATTCCACTGATCGGGGGTGTCATCTGAATCCCGATTTTCCCGCCTTCGGCGTTGGTCGGAAGACTTGCGCTGGCGATCGTCGAAAAGTCGGTTGAGCCGGCGGCAAGATTCGCCAGGCGAATATGCTGCCAGAAGCGAACAGTTTCATCAGCCAGAGCGACCGAGTCCCAAGTGCCGCCGATTGTCCCGTTCTTGTCACCGTTGGCCGTGATTGCACCCCAGCGCGCGACAGCGCCTTCGTCATCACCGGGCAGGCGCTTGTACTTGTCCTGGTAACCGTAGATAAACAAGGGAACGTTGCGGAAATCGCTGGCCATGTTCTTGACTTTTGCGCTGTTGATCAGTTCCTGCCCCTTCAGCACGCCGCCGAGCAGCAGGCCGATGATGACGAGTACAATGGCAATTTCTACCAGCGTGAAACCCGATTGTTGTTTGTTCATGGTTTTTCCCGTGCAATGACATTAATGACAGCATAGTTATAAGCAATATTCGCGCCAAATGATACAAGTGTTTTTTGCCCGATTTGACCGAGCATGTGTCGGTTCTTCGACACATGTGTCGGGGATTGAACCGCCACGGGGTTTTGATGACGGGCTTTGGTCAGTTCCAGGAGACCGGTGATGACGGCTTTAGGGCAGTTCGGGAGCTTTCTCAGGGAGCGGCAGCGCTGGGTGCTGATCGCCCTGCTGGTGGTTCTGCACGTGACCTTGCTGGCCGGCGTGAGTTCTGCCGTCAGCCTGATGTTCTGGCTCGTTGACGTCGGCCTGTTCCTGATCTGGCAGCCCTTCATTCAGGCCGAGCGCAAACTCGGGGTTAACAGCCTGCTGCTGATCGTGGTACTGCTGGTCGGCGGGGCGTGGCTGTTTGGCTGGTGGCTGCTGATTCTCTGGGTGGTCGTGCTGGCCGCACTGCTCGGCGGGCGGGTGTTGCTGCTCGGCCATCAGCCGACACGCATTTTCTACCTGCTGGCTTTTGCCTATCTGCTGTGCGCGCTGCTGGTCTGGCTGGTGCCCAGGGTGGTACCCGATGTGGCGCTGATCGGTCCTTCGCTGGATATCCCCTTTGCCTGGACGGCCCCGCTGCTGTTTGTCGTCATGCTGCTGATGCCGCGCCCGCAGGAGATTCGCCTGCCCAGTGACGGCATGGTCGATTTTTTCTACAGCCTGTTCGTCGCTCTGCTGATTTCCGTGCTGGTGCTGGGCAGCCTGGCGTTCATGCTGTTGCGCCAAACCCTGTATATCGAAGCGGTGTTCAAGACGCTGGTGTCGATTGCCGGCATGCTGCTGCTCATTGCCTGGGCGTGGAATCCGCGGCCGGGATTCAGCGGCATCGGCGTCTTCCTGTCCCGCTACCTGCTGACCATCGGCCTGCCCTTTGAAACATGGCTGCAACGGCTGATGGAATGCGCCGAGCGCGAGAGTGATCCCGACCAGTTTTTATCCGCCGCTTTCGAGGGCATGCTTGAGTTGCCGTGGGTCGCGGGTGGGGCCTGGTCGCCCGCCAGCGGTGCCGAGGCAGGTTCGGGACGCTTTGGGCAGGAGTCGAATTATTGCCAGGACTTCCCCAGCCGGCCGCTGGTGCTGACCCTGTTTACGCGCCACAAACTGAGTCCATCGCTGATCTGGCATTTCCATCTGCTGTCACAGCTGACCAACGAGTACTACATCGCCAAGCAGAGTGCGCGCGAGTTCCAGCAGATGAGTTATCTGCGCGCCGTGCATGAAACCGGTGCGCGTCTGACGCACGATGTAAAAAACCTGCTGCAGTCCCTGAACAATCTTTGTTTCATGGCGCAGGCGCCGGATGACAGCGATGGCGTGCGCCTCAATCAGCTCATGCAGCGGCAGTTACCACAGATCACGCAACGTCTGCAGCAGACACTGGAGAAGTTGCAGGCGCCGCAAGGCGAGATCGCCGGAGTGGGTGTGCATGCGCTGGCCACGGTCTGGTGGAATACGCTGAGGCAACGTTACGCGCATGACGACATTGTTTTCAGTCCGGTCGTGTTCGACAAGGCGGCGCGTCTGCCGGCGGCACTCTACGACAGCGTCGCGGACAATCTCCTGCACAACGCGCGGCTCAAGCGTCAGGGCGAAAATGGCCTGGTCGTGCGTGTGACGTTGGCGGCCGATGCGGCCGTGCTCAGGGTCTGTGACAACGGCAGCGTGGTCAGCAAGGCTGTTGTCGATGATCTGTTCCACTCGCCGGTAGCGTCGGAAAACGGCTTCGGCATCGGGCTCTATCACGCCGCCAGGCAGGCCGAGCGTTACGGCTACGAACTCCGGTTGGCGAGCAATGTGGCCGGGCAGGTCGGCTTCGAATTGCGGCGGATAGCGGCGCAGGGACGAACGCAGTAGGGAGGCACGAAGGGCGCCGGCTAGCAGTCGTAGGCCTTGCGGCCGATGGCGCGGTACACCACCATGTTGCCCTTGCCCTTGAGGTGGATGGTTTGCGGCGCGTGGAAATCAAAGTGCTGCAGCAGTCGCCGGTAGGTCGTTTCATCGACCTGCACCATGCCGGGAACACCTTCGCTGGTGATGCGGCTGGCAATATTGACGGTGTCGCCCCACAGGTCGTAAATGAATTTCTTCTTGCCCACCACGCCGGCCACGACCGGCCCGGTACCAATGCCGATGCGTACTTCAAGATGCATGTGGTTGATATGGAAGTCGCGCTTCAGCAGGTCGCGCATTTCCAGCGCCATATCGACCAGCGCCTCGGAATAGTCGCTGCGCTCGTCGTTCAGGCCTCCGGCAACCATATAGGCATCGCCTATCGTTTTGATTTTCTCCAGCCCGAACTTTTCCGCGAGTTCGTCAAACGAAGAGAAAACCATGTTGAGCATCGAGAAAACCTCTTGCGGGTTCAAGCCTTCGGCAATGCGGGTGAAGTTGACGATGTCGACAAACATCACGGAAACATCGGCAAATCCATCGGCAATGGTCTGGTTGCTGTTCTTCAGCCGCTCGGCAATCGAACCCGGAAGAATGTTGAGGAGCAGTCGCTCGGAGCGATCCTGTTCGATCTGCAGTTGCTGGTGTGCGACTTCGAGGCGCGCTTGCGTTTTCTGCTTCTCGATAGCCGAGTAACGCAGCAGCAGGAAGACAATGGTCGACACTGCGGCAAAATTGAGGGCGAAGAAGAACACCGTGGTCTGCGTCGGTACCTTCAGTTGTGCAGAGGTCAGCGAATCGGCGAGGTAATAGTCAAAACTGCCGGAAAGCGCAGTGAGAAAAAGATAGGCAATGAACCAGGCCAGGGCCTCTCTGGCGCCGATCACCAGCACGGCGCCAATCGGCGCCAGTAGCGCCCACAGGCTGACGCCGCTGGCAGAAATGAAGTTGCCCATGCTCCACTGGGCGACAAAGGGCACGAACAGAAACAGTGACAGCTGGATCAGGCGGAAGCCGTCGAAATTGAGCGTTTTCAGGAAAACCACCAGATTGCCGACCAGCAGCAACTGGAACAGGAAGGGGATGGTCGATGAGAATTGCGGCCCGAGCTGCCAGTAGATGAACAGCCAGAACATTGAGGCGAAGCTGATCAGGCCGGTCGCAAAAATCAGCAGAGATTTCTGCAGGCGCAATTCTTCGGAGTCGGTCGGCAGGATTCCGGCATTGCGGAAGCCATCGAGAAAGCCGCGTTGATCGCTCATTAGGTGTCTGACGCAGTCATTAAGTTATCAGCACTGATTTGACTCCAAACCGTGCGGTCGGTCAAGACCGAATGTGCCGATTACGACGATTCGTCTAGGGCAGGCGACCGACAGAAATCAGCCGGTTATACAGGATGTTGGGGGAAAGCCAGACAAGGAGATCGTCAAAGCTCGCGCTCGGCAAGGTGTTTACGAATACGCGGTCGTTGGACGAAGTCCAGTTGGCAAGTTCGTCGGCTCCTCCGGGAGCAGCTGCTCCGTTCTTTCCGGTTGAGAAGACAATGGCCACGGCCGTGTTGGTCATCTGGTCCGTGGCCGGGCAGTCGGCGCTGGCCGTATCGGGATTGGTAATGTTTGCAGCCGTGTTGCACACACGAAGATCAGGCTGGATTGTCGCCGGGTTGATGGCCCAGGCCGTTCTCAATCCACTGGTTGTGGTGAAGGCATTGGCGTTGGCGTTGGTGACCGCATATCTGACACGATTGCCCCATGCGTCAATGGCGTAGCCCTGGGTGTCTGTCGGGGTGACGCCCAGAGTGATGGCCGGAAGAAACCCGCTGAAGTTATTCGTGCATGCGCCTCCGCCCGCCGGGCTTTCGATACCGGTAGCTCCTGCAATCGCCGGACAAGGCAGCCGTTGTTGAGCCGTAGCAAATCCAAGGAGCGCATCACGGAAGTCATTCAGGCGCTTCTCCGTTTCCTTGCCGTTTGCAATGTCCTGCTGGGTGGTTAGAGACATCAGCATGCCGCCCAGAAGCAGCGCAACAATGACCAGAACAATGGTCAGTTCGACCAGCGTGAAGCCGCTCTGAGCGGGTCGGATGGTGATTGTTTCATCTCGGTAGCTCAGCCGGGATGAGAAATGTCCTGTCGGCATGGTCAGGGGTTCAGCACGTTTTCAACGCGTAATTTTGTGCCGCGATAAAAGAGTTTTACGTGGTAGATGGCTAACATGGCAAACCTCTGCATGGGTTGATCAAAGGCTAGCGTGTTCGCGCAGTGAAAGCAACTGCCGTATGGAAACGCCGGGTCGGATACCGGGAAGCCGGCCGCTTGCGGCGAGTTGGCTCAATCGCTGCGCAGATACAGGTTTTTAAGGGTGACGCTTTGGACCGTGTCCGGCGTGGACAGGAATCCGGCATGGATACCGAAAAACGCCTGCCGCATTTCGGGGTCGTAGAGGGGCACGCAGCGGTTGATGTTCGGTGGCGTGACGGCGCGGATACTCGCACTGCTGATGCTGCCTTCCCACGCGGCGTCGGGGGTCAGGCTCAGCGCGGCGGCCGAAACCGGATCGAACTGAACGTTGTAGCTTGCCGTGCCGACGGCTTGAGCAAGAAGGCCTGTCGTGTTTCCGCCAAACGTAATGGCGATGCTTCCGGGGGCGGTGGTGCTGAGCGTGATGGCGACCCGGTAGGAGGTGCCGACTGTCGGGGGCGCAGCCAGCGCTGCGTTCGGGAGTGTGGCGGCGTTTGCCCCCGCCGTGTGGTTGAAGGCACTGGCCGACCATGACCACTTGCTTCCGGCCCAGTCCCCGGAAGCACTGAAATCGCGGTTCGCCACGTTGATGATGAGTTCGGAACTGCCGAAATCAGCGGAGACGTCGCTGCAATCGGTGCAATCGACCCAGGCGCTGATTTTTGCGTAGCCATCGCTGCCGCTGGGGTTGCAGCGGGAACACGTCGCGTTGCAGCCGGTATGCATCTCGATGCGCTGATTGTGCGCCCGCGGGTTTGGTGATTCCTCGAAGGTGTTTTCGGGATAGTGGAGGCAACTGCTCTTGCTGCCGTTGCATGGGATGGTCGCAGTGGCCGTTTGCGTTTCGCCGGCCGCGTGAGCGAGACTGCCGTTGAGCATGATGGCGGTATGATTCCCCGCCGGGTCGTTGGTGGCGTTGCGCCGCACATCGGTCTCAACGATGTAGGAGAAGCTGCCCCAGATGTCGGTCGCACCGAGCGCGCCAAGGTTTGTCTCGGTGCCGCAGGTGTTCGGAGGGGAGGCCATGCCGAAGGCATTCGGGATGTCGCCGCGCACCAGTTGAAAGACCATGCCGTTACCCCGGTCGGCGGGTGCGCCGGTGGTGGCATAGGTGTCGGCATAGCCAAAGCGGTATTCGTAATAGGCGCGCAGGGTCTTGCCGGCGAGCGGGATAGGAGCCGGCGACCAGAAGCAGCTGGCGGCTGTGCCGGCGGCATTGTCGGTGATGGTCACGCTGTTGTCAGCGGAGCTAGTTGTAATCGACGGCGTGGCTCCCGCCGCGACAAAATTCGGCAAGTCAGTGGCAAACGAAACCTGCGCGGCGCCGGCACCGGTGATGCAGCGCACGACGTCGGCGCTGGGCGCGCCAGTCGCGTAATAGGCGGCGCCGATGTAGGCTCCGTTGTTCGGGAACTGTGTGGCATTGGCGCCTTCGAGGTACATGGCGGGATCACCGTAGTTCGCGTTGTCCCCCTTCTGGGCCGGAGTGGCACGGGACTGTGCGGTCAGCGGCGCCACCGTCCGGGCGGTTCGCTCGCCGCCAAAAATCAGGACCGCCTTGCATGCAGCAGCGCTGTTGCTGACGGTGAAATTGCCGGCAGGGCCACCCGCGTAAAGCAGATTGTCCTTCCAGTTGGCCAGAATGGCCGCATTCGTGGTTGTTGGCGCCGGGCAGGCGGCGATGATGGTGTCAATGCCCTTGTTGCTCAGGCTGGAGGCCACCGGCAATGACGTTGACGGAATGGTGTTGAGGCAGGCCGCAAGATCGTTGAGCAGCGTGTCGATATCGGATTTGAAATCGCTGCGCTTCTTGACGAGGTCAAAGATGTCCCTGGCGGTGATGGTCAGCAAGCGGTCATTGGCCAGCCTAGCCTTGTTGCCGTCCGCCACGATATCGACGTTGCCATTGATCAGCGCCTTGGGTGAGGCCAGTAGCGAGGCGTCGCCGGTGGAATTGTTGGTGGAACCCGAAAAATAGTTGACGATGCTGTTGATGTTGGCGTCGGCGGTGTAGGAGTCCAGATAGTTGCGCACGTCGTAATTGCCGCCACATTCGCTGACCGTGTCTGTCGCTGAAGTGCTGCGGTTTTGCCCGGCGAGCAGCGGTCCGGCAGAAAAGATGATCGCCAGCGGCCGGGCGTGGTAGTTGCCGGCCAGGCTGCTGACCGTGCCGGCCGGGGTGCCGTCGGACGTGAAAAGATCAAAGTGGCCGAGCGAATCCCAATTGAAGACGTCCGGTGGCGAGGCAGATTTGGCAGAACCTGAAACGGCGTACCACAGGCACTCACCATTGGTGTCCTTGAGCGGAGCTTCACCAAGTGTCCGCCACGGAAGCCGGCCGACCACCGAAAGATTCTGTACGTTTCCGGTGAAATTGCCGGCGCTTTCGCCTTCGTTCGGCGTTGAGTTCCGGGTACTGCCCAGATCGGGAACCTGGAGAAAACCAAAAAGTGAGTTGTTTCGCTCCGCAGCCGCTTTGCCGATCAGCGCGTCCCTGGCCTGCACCAGGACGTTTTCACTGCCCTGCTCGCGGGCATAGCCGCCGCTACCGCCATCGCCAGGCCTGAAGAAAAGGGCCAGCCCAATTGTCATGGCAATAAGAAAAATAAGCAGCAGAGCGGCTCCCTGCTGCCTTTGCCGCAACGCTTGACGCCAGCGACCGCAAGAAGGGGTATTCCCGGGCACTATCGGTCCGCTGTCTATTTTGCCGGCACGGCACTACGAATGCTGATCCGGCCGCCGTTGAGCAGGTCAGTGGCTTCGCCGGTATTACGGTTGACCGTATCGCCGACGCTGGCATTCGACGTTGGCGATTCGCTGGACTGGACAATGACCTTGCCCGGTTCCTTGCGTTTCGGGGTGACGCTGACGCCGCTTTGCGTTTCGTTTTCGTTTTGCGACACGCCGTTGATCCACGTCGTACGCTTGCCACTGCTGCGCGTGACCAGGCCGTTGATGGTGAATGTCGGCTCTTCAGGGATTTCCTGCTTTTCCTGAATATTGAGCAGCCGCTGGCGGTCAAGGTTCTGCCGGCGTTCGGGCGTAAAAAACAGACGGCCGAGTTCTTCTTCGGCAACCAGCTTCGGGGATAGCGAGGCCAGCACGGCAAAGGTGCAAAGCAGCCCGGCAAGGCGTGCGCCATTTCTGGTCGGGAGCAGGAATATATTCATCGGAGGGGCCCCTCCTGTTTTTTAGCGACTTCGTGCACCGTAACCCAGTCAATCTGGCAGTCGGCCAGCAACTGGGCGTTGGTCCCGCCGTCGGCACTGCCGCGCGGCAGGCGGGAGACGCTGCAACTTTTGACCTGGATCAGCGCCCTGGCCTGCTGACGCAGGTCGTCGATGAGTCGCATCAGGTCCTCCTCGTGCAATAGCTTGAGCTGCACTTTCATGGTACTGGCGAAATAGGCGAATCCACTTCCAGGCACCGTATCGAGCGGACGTTGCGGAGCGATTTCGTATTGCAGGTCGATCAGGCGCCGTTTGTCACGGATCTCCTTGAGCAATTCGACCCATTCGAGCCGCTGTTCTTCACCGATCACGCCACGTGTCTGCAGCGTGTTGAACAAGGCCGATTTCTGCTTGATTTCGTTTTCTTCGCTGCTTACGCGCCTGAGTTTCCCGTCAAATTCGTTGCGTTCGCTGTGTGCCACCGCCATGTCGCGTTTGGCCGCCTTGGTCGAGCCCTGCGCGATAAAGACACTGCCGGCACCGAGGGCCATCATCAGCACCGCCGCCAGCAGGCTGAACTGCAGTTTGGGGAGATCAGCGGTGCCGAGTTTCATGATCCTAGCTTTCGGGTGATCTGCAGGCTGAAAAAACGCGGCTTGTTGTCTTCGACGGTGGTATCGCCGCCCTTGAGTGATTTTCCGGATTCGATATCAAACGGCCTTTGCAGGACGTCGACTTTGAGTTTCGGGTTGGCTTTCAGCGCTTCGACGAGATAATTGAAGGCGCTCAGCATCTGCCTCGGGTTGGCATTGAGGCCGAGCTTCAGGTTGCCGCGGACGACGACCGATTCGCTATCGTTAGGTACGGCGCTGACCATGGACGACTGTCCGACGGATTTGACGGCGCCGGTGTCGGCGCTGCCCACTTTCCAGTCAATGCTCTCAAGCTCTGCCGACGGAGCCGCCTGCAGGGCGCGGCTGATCTCGTGGTAGAGGCCGTTGGGCGTGGCACTGTTCTTGTCCAGTTCGACAAAGCGGTCGATGACCCGGCGCAGAGTCTCGTTATTGGTCGGGATGGGAGGAAAGGTTTTTACGATATCGTTGTAGCGTTGTCGCGATACGCCGGCTTCGCTTCTGAATTTGTCGGTTTCCTGGGTGACGGAGTAGGTTTCGAACAGCAGTTTGCCGGAGAACAGCAGGCAGCCCAGCAGGGCAAGCGCGCCAAGGCTGTGGAGTGCTGAACGAATCTTTACGAGATGATAATTGTGGCGCTGGTTGTCGTTGGCAAACTGGATGCGCGGCGGGGATCTGACCAGTAAATTGAGAAAGAGTTGTTCGCAATGGGAGTCCAGCGGCAGGGTCTTGAGCCCCGTTTTTTTTGCGCAGTCCTCGATGCTAAGAATGTTGAAATGGATCGTTTCGGTGCTGATACAACTATTCTGGACGGTTTTCAGTGCGCCGGGATGCGCCAGAATGTGCGCCGTGATCGGCTGGCCGCGCCCGATCAGACGCTGGCTGGCGAGGTATTGCTGGAGCTTGTGCGTCTCGCTGGCAAAGGTTTGCGCAATGCCGCCAATGCTGCTGTTTTGCAGTGGCGTGAGCCGGCTGAAATGCAGTTCGCCTTTTTCAAAATAGCTTTGCCGGATGCTTTGATCCTGGACGGTGAGCAACAAGCACTGGTCTTCGACGAACTGGAGTTTCTTCAGCAGCGACGGTGCCAGCAAGGGCAGCGAGTATATCCCGGCCAGGGCCACCCCGGCGCCATCGAGAGCCTTCAGCCAGGGGGTGAAAAAATCGTTATTGGTCAGCGCGGCGAGCATGATGCGCTCGTCCTTGCGCTTGTTCTTTTCGTAGCCCATCGATAGCGAGGCGGTCAGTCCGGCGTTGAAGAACAGTTGCCCGAGTTTGCGGCGGATGATGGACTGACGATCCGCCCCCTGCAGAAAAGGGATGGTCTCGATCTGGAAACCTTCTTCGGAGACGTTGGCCAGGATGGCAAAAACGCTCTTGCGATGCTGCCCGAGGTAGGCGGCAAACTGCTGATGACCACTCTCAGTCGCCGCGAACAGCCCTTCACTTGTCAGTTTACCGGAATGCCAGCGGTAGGCTGTCATCTGGTAGGCGCTGAGGTAAAGCAGGCGGCTGGTTTTCATTGGCGTTGCCCGGCTAGGTTTTTATCTTGCTGATGACGTCGTAAACCGGCCCCAGGACGGCCAGCATGATCCATCCGAGCAGGCAGCCGAGGACGACGGTGAGCATGGGTTCAATCAGTTGCTGTACCTTTTCGACCGATTCCTTGACGTCACGATTATAAAAGTAACTGACGTTCAGCAGCGCGACATCCAGCGAGCCCGTGTTTTCGCCGACGCGCAGCATGCGGATCACCAGCGGTGGGAAAAATCCGATGCTATGGAAGGCGGCGGTGACGTTCTGTCCCTCGCCGATCAGTTGTTCGACGCGTTCGAGTCCGCGCCTTACCACGCGGTTGCCGACGACGTCCTGCGTCGTGCGGATCGATTCGATGATCGGGATGCCCGAAGAGTAGAGCAGGGCAAAGGTGTTGGCGAAGCGCGACAGGATGATCTTGCGCAGGATGTCGCCGATAAGCGGTAATTTCAGCTTGACCCCGTCGAAGTGGACGCGCGCCAGCGGGTTGATATGGAGCAGCACTTTCAGCGCGAAGCCGAGCACGACAGGCAGCAGCAGGGCGACATACCAGTAGGCCACCAGCAAGTCGGATATAAAGAACAGCACCTGGGTCTGCAAGGGCAGAACCTGCCCCATGTTTTTTACGAACTGCTTGAGCTGCGGCACCATGTAGATCATCAGAAAGAAGGTGGCCGAGAGAACGATCGTGCCGACAAAGGCCGGATACATGATGAGTTTCTTGGTCTGCGAGGCCAGTTCGTCTTCCCACTTCAGGGATTCGGTCAGATTCTGCAGCACTTCGGGCAAGCGGCCGGTGGCTTCGCCGGCGCGGATCAGGCTGACAAAGACCTTGTTGAAGACTTTCGACTGGCCTTCCATGGCTTGTGAAAGCCGCTGGCCGCCCTCGATGGACTCGATCATGCTGGCCACCACTTCACGAAAGCGCGGGTGTTCAAGGCTGTCGCGCAGGTCCGACAGGCCTTCCAGGATGGGCACACCGGCACGCACCAGGAGTTCGAGGTGAAAACAGAAGTGGATGATCTCGCGGCGCGGTACGCCGGCGGCACCGAACAGACTGCGGTTGCTGACCAGATCGCCGCTGATCAGGTCGAGTTCCATGCGCCGCAGACGCATCTCGAGATCGACGATGTTGAGCGCGTCGATGCGGCCAAGCACCGTGCGTCCATCGGGGCCGACTGCCTTGTAGTTGTAGAGCGACATGGCTTACATCCGGTCGGTCAGGTCGACCACGCGGCCGAGTTCCTCGATCGAGGTGGAGCCATCGAGAACGCGGCGCAAACCGTCGTCGGCGAGCGAGACGAAGCCCTGACGATCGGCCAGATGGCGGATTTCCCGGACCGTGCAGCGGCGGGCGACCAACTCGTCCATGTCGGCGTTCATGCGCAGGATCTCCATGATCGCCAGGCGGCCGCGATAGCCCTGGAAATCGCAGCGTTCGCAGCCGCAAGGACGGAATATGACCGGGCGGGGTGTTTCCGCGGCCCCGCCCAGCAAGCGCGCTTCGTGGGCTTCGGCCTGATAAGGCGTTTTGCAGTGCAGGCACAGGCGGCGAACCAGGCGCTGGGCAATGACGCCGATGATGTTGCCGGCCATGATGTCGGGCAGGATGCCGATGTCGAGCAGGCGCGGGATGGCGCCAATGGCCGAATTGGTGTGCAGGGTGGAATAGACCTGGTGGCCGGTCATGGCCGCGCGCAGGGCCATTTCGGCGGTGTCCTCGTCGCGGATTTCGCCGACCAGGATGACATCCGGATCCTGGCGCATCATCGAGCGGATGCCGTTGGCGAAATCGAGCTTGGCGGCTTCGGCCACCGACGTTTGCCGGACCAGGGTCATCGGGTACTCGACTGGATCTTCCAGGGTCATGATGTTCAGACCCTCGGAGTTGATGTGGTTGAGCACCGAATAGAGCGTTGTCGTCTTGCCGCTGCCGGTCGGGCCGGTGACCAGGATGATGCCTTCGGGGCGGGCGATCATCAGCTTGAGCTGGTCCAGCTGCTTTTCGGTCAGCCCCAGACCTTCAAGCGGAACGAGGCCTTTCTGGCGGTCCAGAATACGCAGGACAATGTTTTCGCCGTGAATCGTCGGCTGCGCCGAAACGCGGAAATCAATCGGCCGGCCACGCATGTTGAGCGAGATGCGGCCGTCCTGCGGCGCCCGCGTTTCGGCGATGTTCATGCCGCTCATGACCTTGATGCGCACCGCCATGGCCGGCCAGTAGGACTGGTGCAGCGAACGCACCTGGCGCAGCATGCCGTCGATGCGGTAACGGATGCGCAGGAAGCCGGTTTCCGGCTCGAAGTGAATGTCGGAGGATTCGCGCTTTACGGCGTCGGTCAGGATCGAGTCGATCAGCCGGACGACCGGCTGGCTGTACTCGTCGGCAGAAGATTGCAGGCCGCGGAAATCGATTTCCCCCGTTTCGATCTCGTGCAGGATGCCGTCGATCGACAGCTCGTAACCATAGGACTGATCAATGGCCCGGTCGATTTCGGTTTCGCCGGCGAGCAGGGTGTCGATCTCGAGGGCGTCGCCGGCCAGTCCGCGGATCTTGTCGAGCGCGACGATGTCGTTGACGTCCGACAGTGCGACCGTCAGCCGTTGATGCTCGGCATCGTAGTCGAGAGGCAGCAGGTGGTGGCGTTTGGCCAGCTCACGCGGCACCAGCGCCAGCGCCGAAGGGTCGATAATGGCGTTGGAGAGATCGATGCTCTGCTTGCCGAGGCTTTCGGAGAGCGCGTCGCGCAAGGTGGCTTCGGAAACGAAACCGAGCGAAACCAGCAGTTTGCCGACCGGCTGGTTGGACTTCATCTGTTCGAGCAGGGCAATGCGCAGCTGATCCTCGCTGAGAATGCCCTTGGCAATCAGAACCTGGCCAAGTTGTCGCTGGTGGCGTACGGGAGCGTTCATCGTTGATTTAGCGTGAAAGTCGCGTCTGCGACTCGCGAACCTCCCCTCGCCTTGTGGGAGAGGGGCCGGGGGTGAGGGTAACGGGCAGGCCAGCAACTTTCATAATGTGGAGTGGCGCCAAATCCATGACCGTTGGAGCAAACGCGATGGAAGACGGTAAGAGCGTGCCAGAATCACGGCTGCAGTTCAAGGACGCGGGTTTTGACCTGGTTCTTGTCAAACGAGATGGGTCTCGTTTCTGCCGTTTTCAGGGCCATCTGGTAGTACTGTGCGGCCAGCGTGTTCTGATGCAGGTGATCGAGGCTGACCGCCAGGTTGAAGATGAAATCCGCATTCTCCGGTGTACTCGAATAGGCCTTGAAATAGGCCTGCTGCGCCTCGCTCCAGCGGTTCTGGCGGGCATAGAGGTTGCCCAGGGTGAACTGCAGGGCCGCAGAATCCGGCTGGCTGGCCAGTGCCGTTTTCAGCCGGCTTTCGGAAAGACCGGGGTCGGCTTGCCCGCGCGTGTTGATCACCCCGGCCTGGGCGGTGGCATCGTTGGGGTCGGATTCGAGGGCCAGCAGGTAAAACGCCTGGGCGCGTTCCGCTTGCCCCTGGCGGGCGGCGATGGTCGCCATGCCGAGCAGGGCATCGGTGCTTTTTGCGTCATTACGCAACACCTGTTCGTAGCCGACTTGTGCTTCCTCCAGATGGCCGGACTGCAGGGCCTCATAGGCGTGCTCTATGGTCTGACCTGACTTGGATGCGCCCCTGCTGAGCCGCAGTGGGCTGTCCTGCGCCGCTAGCGGCCGCTGTGCGCGTGGCGACCGCTCGAAGGTCGTTGCCGGTGCCGGCCCGGAGGCCGGTTTCTGGGCCGAAACCATCGGGGCGGGCTGGCTTTCCGGCAGCGGCTGTAGCGCTCCGCTGACGGTCTGCGATGAAACGACGGGCGGCAGCGGAGGGATTGGTTGGACAGCCGGCAGGGCTTGCAGCGGGCGCGCCAGCGAACTGCCGGAAACACCCTGCAACTGCCACCAGACGTAGGCGCCGAATCCCGCTGCGGATATCCCGGCGAGGCCAAGAATGAGCCACAGCCCGGTACGCGATGCGGGGGCCTGCTTCGCAGCAAAGACGTTACGGACGGCGATGCGCTCGGCGGTTTCGCGCGGGTTGTTGTCGGCGGGAGGCGGCGCGGACGCAGAGGCACGACGCTTGACCGGCGCATCCGTCGATACGGCCGCCAGATCGGCGTCGACGGAATCGATGTGCTGCGAGAGAAGCGGCAGTGGTGAGCCGGGTGGGGTCAGTGGCGGGGGCCTGGAACTGTCCGCCGGTTGCGCCATCGCCTTGAGCGTCAACTCGGGCTGCGCGGCCGGCGCCAGCCCTGGAGCATGGCCCTCGCTGGCCAGTCGCTTGGCTTCCTCGGCCTTCTTGAGCGCTTCCATGAGCAAGCTCATTTAAGCGGCTCCTGGGTCTGGTGGGGTACAGAGAAGGGTTGAAAAACCTTGTCAGGCTTGAAGAAATCCCTGTTTGGCAATGAGTTGGCGAAGTTCGTGAAATCGCCGTTGATTGAGGCGTCCTTGATGATCGTTGGACGGATAAAGATAACCAACTCGCTTTTCGTAGAAGCGTTGGAGCGTTTATTCAGCAGTTCTCCGAAAAATGGAATCGAACCCAGTCCGGGGGTTCGACCGGTATTATTGTCCATCGAGTCTTGCATAAGTCCCCCGAGTACTGCGATGTCGCCGCTTTCAATGCGCATCATTGACTCGATTTCGCGGGTTCGGATTTGCGGTACCAGGTTCTGGATACCGGCTAAGTCAGGATTGGGATCCTGTTTCAATTGGGAAATGCTGGAAATCGACGGGCGGACGTTCAGCGTGACGGTGTCGTTGTCACTGATTTGCGCGGTCAGGCTCATAAAGAAACCGACCGAGACGGATTGCGGTGTGGTCGTAAAAGCTTTTGTTGCATTTGTGGTGAGGTTGCCAGCAGCAATATCCGACTTGACGTTGAAATAGACAAATTCCTCTGTGACTTTGAGGGTTGCCGTCTGGTTATTTAGTACGGTCAGTTTCGGACTCGAGATGACTTTAAGATTGCCAAAGGACTCTAGAAGGCTGACCGTTGTAAGAAGGTTAAGAGGGTTGTTTTTGTTGAAATAAGAAAAGACAAAGGGTGTAACTGAATTGGTGACATTCTGGCCAGTGGTAGGTTGGGAGAGCGTGAAACCCGGTGTGCCGGTTGACGGCAGCGTGGTTGATGATGGGGTCTTGCCATCAACCATGCGGCTCCAATCAATACCTTGCTGGTATCCATCAGAGAGCTGAACTTCGACAATGGTCGCTTCAATTAAAACTTGGCGCCGGGCGCTGCTCATCACTCGATCAACAAATTCCTGCACTTTTTCGTGTTGCCGCGAAGTGGCGCGGACCGTGATGACTCCCGACTCCGGACTGGAAATTACCGAGGCGGCTTCGCGGAAGGTCATTCGTTTTACCACCGAAGCGCCGGTGTTCTGAATGGCTGCAGGATTCGGACTGCCAGCCAGGTTCTGGTTAACCTGACTGCCACGGGCTGCATTGATCGAAGGTGAAGCTACTCCGGTACCGGTTGTGCTTTGTGATGTGTTTTGCTCTACCACCGTTTCCGTCGAGCCCTCAGGGAAAATCTTGTCGGTTTCGTGCAGCAGATCCTTAAGGTTTTTCTCAAGGGATTCCCAGAAACGATTTTTTGAAGTGTTTTCGATTCTGATGCGGGATACATTCCCACCAGCCCCTCCAGTAGCTGCTCCAGTGGTTGATAGCGAACTAGTGGATATCTGGGTATTGGTGGATACCGTCCCGCTGACATCGCGAGACATGTTGACGTAGTCGATCTTGTAACTCTTGAGATAGGGCGTGTCCGGCATGACGGCGAGATTGGGGCCGTCAAGTTCGAAGCGCATGTCGACCTGTTTTGAAATGCGGCTGAGCAGTTGCGGCAGGGTCTGGTCAAT
>CAIVZW010000229.1 GCA_903910495.1 uncultured beta proteobacterium | reverse complement strand
CTGCTTCTTCTTGGCCGCGTATTCCAGTTCAGAAAAACTCGATTGCATCCGAATTGTCCTCAAGCTCAGCACTAAAACGCTATTATACCATATGCATACTCAGCCAGCCGGGAATAAATCAGTGTTTCCTTAGCTGAGTGTCGTTGAATGGATTGACAGCCTGGCCTGCCGGAGGGTGAGTACTTCGGGACGCAGGTCCTCATCAAGCATTTCCTTCGACATCAGGCCGCGGACGAGAACGATTTGAGCCACTCCCTTGAACGTTGTGTGTGCCTCGGTGGCGTGGCCGATGCAGGGATTGAGTGCTGTGACGATTCCGATGGAATTGCGGATGCTGGGTATCACGGTTGGCTGTGATTGCGAAAAAACAGCCCCGGATCGTAATCCGGGGCTGCGACGGTGCAACAATGCCTTTCCCTGGAAATCTGGTGGTCAGGCTTCGCTGGCGTTCATCTTGTCGATGGCTTCCTGTCCAACTGATTCCGTGATCAGCTTGGCAATAACCAGGTCGCCGGCGACGTTGAGCGTCGTACGGCACATGTCGAGGAAACGGTCAACACCGAGGATCAGGCCGATGCCTTCAGCCGGGACGCCGACGTTAATCATCAGGACCACGATTAGCGGTAGCGAGCCACCGGGGATGCCCGCCGTGCCGACGCCGGCCAGCATGGACATGAAGACGACCTGGATCTGTTGCCCGATGGTCAGGTCGATATTGAAGACCTGAGCCAGGAACAGCACGACGACGCCTTCATACAGCCCCGAACCGTTCTGGTTGGCGGACGCGCCGACGGTGATTACGAAGCGAGCGATCTTCGGTGGCAGCTTGAGCACCTCAATGGCGCATTTCAGCGCGACCGGGAGTGTGGCATTCGAGGAGGCTGTCGAGAAGGCATAGAGGTAGACCTCCCTACATTGTTTGTAGAAGGGGATCGGATTGGTTTTCGCGACGGTCACCAGGAAGATGCTGTAGACCACGAAGAATTGCAGGAGCAAGCCGAGGATGACGACGAACGCGAAATAGGCGACGTTGCCGAGGAAGCCAGCACCCATCCGGTAGGCGGTGTTGAAGACGATACAGAAGATGGCGAAGGGGGCGAGCTCGATGGCTATGGCGATGATCTTCATGCAGGCCTGAAAGATCGCGTCAAGAACCACGGGCAAGGGGTGATCCTTGTCCTTGATAACGGTGCTTAGCGCCCAGCCGAAGAACAGCGCGAAGATCATCATGGCGATGATTTCGCCTTGGAAAGCGCGGGCGGCCGAATCGATCGGGTTCTGGGGCAGGAGGTCAACAAGGTACTGGAACCACGGTTTATCTTTCGCCGCAGCGGCATTTTTCGCAATGGTCAGAACCCCCTGGTTTGCGGCCAAAGCAGCCTTGTCGAACACGAGGCCGGCACCCGGCTTGAGGAAGTTCGTGGTGAAGAGGGCGATGCAGGCTGCGATGCCGCTGAGTACCACTGTGAACAGCAGACAACGGCTGCCGACCTTGCCGAAACCGCCGGCGCCTTGGCTGAGTTCCATGGTGCCAAGCATCAGGGCAGCCAAGATCAGCGGAATGGTGACCATAAAGATCATTCGCAGGAATACCGCGCCGACGAACGTCATCACTTCGGTGAATCTGGCCATGAAGGCGAAATCCTTGGTGGGCATGTAGTAATACCCGATGAGGCCCAGGACGACGCCGAGTATGAATCCTATCAACAACTTGTTGTGCTGCTTCATTGCAACTCCCCCTCTGTTAGTAAAAAAATGAGACCAGGAACTTCTTGTCCGGACCGTCAGGTGGCTGTCGTGGAATGCGTCGGCAGGATGGCCTGCGGGCGGGTGAGCACCTCGGGACGCAGGACTTCATCGAGCATTTCCTTCGACATCAGACCGCGGGCGAGAACGATTTCGGCCACGCCCTTGCCGCTGGCGTGCGCCTCGGCGGCAACCTCGGTGGCGTTGGCGTAACCGATGTAGGGATTGAGGGCGGTGACGATGCCGATGGAGTTGCGCACGCTGGCCAGCAGGGCCTCGCGATTGGCGGTAATGCCATCGACGCAGCGGTCGGCCAGGGTATAACAGCCTTTGCGCAGGTGCTGGACGCTCTTGAACAGGCTGTGGGCGATGATCGGCTCGAAGGCATTCAGTTGCAACTGTCCGGCTTCGGCGGCGAACGTGACGGTCATGTCGTTGCCGATGACTTCGAAGGCAATCTGATTGACGACTTCGGGGATCACCGGATTGACCTTGCCCGGCATGATCGACGAACCCGCCTGGCGTGGCGGCAGGTTGATCTCGCCGAAGCCGGCGCGCGGTCCGGAGGAGAGCAGGCGCAGGTCATTGCAGGTTTTGGACAGTTTGACGGCAACGCGTTTGAGAACGCCGGAGAGCTGGACGAAGGCGCCGCAATCCTGGGTGGCTTCGATCAGGTTGGGCGAGGTGATGACCGGTATGCCGCTGATCTCGGTGAGCTTGCGGCAGACCAGTGGCGCGTAATCGGGGTGGGCGTTGATGCCGGTGCCGATGGCGGTGGCGCCAAGATTTATTTCGCGGATCAGCAGCGAAGCCTCTTTCAGGCGCTCTTCGTCTTCGCCGAGCATCACGGCGTAGGTCGAGAACTCCTGTCCGAGGGTCATCGGCACCGCGTCCTGGAGCTGGGTGCGGCCCATCTTGAGCACGTCGGCGAACTCTGCCGCCTTGCGCTCGAAGGAACGGCGCAGATAGGCCATGGCGTCGATCAGGCCGTAAATGCCGGTATAGGTCGCCAGCTTGAGCGCTGTCGGATAGACGTCGTTGGTCGACTGGCTCATGTTCACGTGTTCGTTGGGGTGCAGGTACTGGTACTCGCCGCGCTGGTGCCCGAGGATTTCCAGCGCCCGGTTGGCGATCACCTCATTGGCATTCATGTTGGTGGAGGTGCCGGCACCGCCCTGGATGACATCGACCACGAACTGCTCGTGCAATTTGCCGTCGATGATTTCGACACAAGCCGCGCCGATGGCATCGGCAATCCTGGCGTCAAGCAGGCCCAGTTGCTGGTTGGTCCGGGCGGCCGCCTTCTTGATCTGGGCCAGTGCCCGCAGCAGGTCCGGGTAGATGGCGATAGAAATTCCCGTGATGTCAAAATTCTCGCGGGCGCGCAGGGTATGCACGCCGTAATAGACGTCGGCCGGGACGTCCTTGTTGCCAAGCAGATCGTGTTCGCTGCGGTAGGTAGTATTCATCGTGACTCCTCTTGTCGTGGGTGACTCCAGGCCGCACCTGAGGCGGGCAACTCTTCATCTACGCACGTAACGTGCCATCGAAGATACTGTCGTAACACTAAGTTTATATGGTCATTTATATTATTGCTTTTCATTGATCATCCGGATTTCCGGATAATCGGCGCCTCACGCTGTCCGGAAACCCGAACGCCATGAGTTGCCCAGTTGTTACCAAATATTTTCCGGGGTCAGTTATGCCGTGATTATTTGTTATATTCACTGATATTGTGCGTTGCGGTAGCATAAGCGCATGATTGCGGAACGGCAGAGATCGGCCAAGGTAACAGGAGTTGCCGTTCAGGATTGAAGAAAAGCTGTCATTCCGATGGCTGCTTCACTCTGAAACCTGTCTCTGAATATTTATGCGAGTAACTCGGCCTGACCGGCCATTCGGGGCGTTATGCCGGAACGGTAGCGCACACGCATTGTCGCCATTCGCTGAATACCGGCGAAAACCATGGTGAGAGGAATGAACGACTGCTTGTTGAAAATCTTACACACCCATCGACTGAGCATGTGTGGAAACTCAAGATATGATCGATTGCTGGGATGTATGAGCATATCCAGAACATAACAAATCGAATACAGAGTGTTCTACGAGGTCGCATTTACTCACCAGTCAGAATTTATGCCTACACAAGGCAAATGATTGCCAAGGGTTTCAGTGATATATCTGTAGCCTTTATTCCTGACTGCTGAGTAATTTGCATGGTCAAAATTTGGCGTTTTAAGAAAACCTCGATCTATTGTGTTGAAAACCGCTCTTAGTTCGTAAGCGATCTACGATACCGCGTTGCCAGCTGAGTTACGCAGTGGTAATGGACCGGAGCGGCAACAACTCATCAATCCGGCTATAGGGCCACGTCGGTAATTTCTCCAACGTATCCTTGAGCCAGGCATAGGGCTCCAAACCGTTGAGCTTGGCAGTAGCCAGCAAGCTCTGGATCGCGGCGGCACGACAGCCGGCGCGCTCGGACCCGGTGAACAGCCAATTGCGACGGCCCAGGGTGATCGGTCGGATCGCGTTTTCGACCATGTTGTTATCGATTGGCAAGATCCCGCTATCGACATAACGGATCAGGGCTGGCCAACGCTTCAGGCTGTAGTCGATGGCGCGCGCCAGACCGCTGCCGTCGGCCGTCCTCACGCGCTGCGTGATCAGCCACTCGTGCAGCGCCCTCAGTCTCGGCAGGGATTCCCGCTGGCGTAGTGCGAGACGAGCAATGGCATCGCCCTCGCGGGCTTGCGCTTCAACGGCATACAACTCGGCGATCCGTTTCAACGCCTCTTCCGCCACCGGATGGCCCCCGG
>CAIVZW010000228.1 GCA_903910495.1 uncultured beta proteobacterium | reverse complement strand
GCCGGCTCGTCCGGCGGCTTGCCGGTATAGGTGCTGTGATAGATCGGGTCGCGGCGCATGGTAATGCGTTCGATGGTGAACACCGGAAACTGCGCCTGTTCGTTGTAGTACCCGGTGTGATCGCCGAAAGGCCCTTCGATGGCTGTTTCCCAGCCATCAAGGTCTTTCGGCGTTGCCGAATTGATGGAGCGCGCAAGCGCGCTGGGCCCTTCGATCGTAGCTTCAATCGGATTGATATAACCCTCAAGCACGATCTCGGCCGAGGCCGGCACCTGCAGATCCGAGCCGAGGCAGTTCACCAGTTCCGTTTTCGCGCCGCGCAGCAGGCCGGCAAACTGGTATTCGGAAACATTGTCGGGCACCGGCGTCACCGCCGCGAGGATGGTCGCCGGATCGGCGCCGAGCGTTACCGCCACGGGGAAGGGCTGCCCGGGATTTTTCAGGCAATGGTCGCGAAAATCGAGCGCCCCGCCGCGATGCGCCAGCCAGCGCATGATCACCTTGTTGCGGGCGATCACCTGTTGCCGGTAGATGCCGAGATTCTGCCGCGACTTGTTCGGCCCGCGCGTCACCGTCAGACCCCAGGTGATAAGCGGTGCCACGTCGCCCGGCCAGCAATGCTGGATCGGCAGGCGCGACAGGTCGACATCATTGCCTTCCCAGACCACTTCCTGGCACGGCGCCGACGATACCACCCTGGGCGCCATGTTGAGCACCTGTCTGAATACCGGCAGTTTCTCCCAGGCATCCTTCAGGCCTTTCGGCGGCTCCGGTTCCTTGAGGTAGGCCAGCAATTTGCCGACTTCGCGCAGCGCATCGACCGACTCCTGCCCCCTGCCCAGCGCCACGCGGCGCGGTGTGCCAAAGAGGTTGGCCAGCACCGGAATCGAATGGCCTTTCGGATTCTCGAACAGGATGGCCGGACCACCGGCACGCAACACGCGGTCGCAGATTTCGGTCATCTCGAAGCGCGTGTCGATTTCGACCCGGATACGCTTGAGTTCGCCCATGCTTTCCAGTTGCGCAATAAAGTCGCGCAGATCGTGATATTTCATAGTCAGGCTAGTCCGCAGGAAACGTCAATAGTCACGATTATAGGGCGAGAAGAAGCCATTAGCCTCTTGACGGTGAGCTTACTTCGCCCCCGCCTTTTCGAGGATCGTCACCATTTCCCGGTAGCCGCGCGCCTTGGCCAACGCCAGGGGTGTCGTTCCGTTGCGATCGGCCAGCTGTGTATTGGCTCCGGCGGCCACCAGCGCACGCAGAACCTCAACGTGCCGCTTGCCGCCATCGCCAAGAACGATGGACTCAATGAGCGCCGTCCAGTGCAGATTATTGACGTGGTCAAGTGGTGCTCCGGCTGCGATCAGTTGTTTGACCACGCCGTCATGCCCCAGATGAGCAGCGGCAATCAGGGCGGTGCCATCATAAATGCTGGTCGTCAGTTTTGCACTGGCGCCGAGCGAAAGCAGGACACGCAGCGTTTCCTCGTCATCAGCGACAGCAGCAATGGTCAGTGCATCATAGCGATCGTTTTCTAGTAACTCGGTTCGTGCGCCGGCAACGATCAACGCCCGAACCACTTCGCGATGACGGGCGAAAGTCGCGACATGCAGCGGTGTCCGCCCAAAAGAATCACGGCCATTGAGGTCAGCCCCGGTACCAATGAGGATTTCGGTTTGCAACAGATTGCCCTGATGCGCCGCCGCATGCAGACCGCCATAGCGCGCCGCCTCATCAGCCCGAGGCGGAATCTGCGCAAGCGCCGGCCGTGCTGCCATGAACGAAAATACGAAAACCAGAACAAGAATTCTCATGTCGACTCTCCGTTGATGCTGCTGAAGCGTCGACCCTTGGCCGAAACAGAGAGTTCCTTCTACGCCTGCTGTTTCACCCGAGCCCGGTCTGACGCAGGAAAATATTACAAATCGGCGACCATGATTAGGTTATGATAATTGCTATCCCGTTATCACTTATATACAATTAATAGAATATAAGGGACAACCTGATGACAATAAATGGACCTGTAACTTTTTTACTCCCAGAGGATCTTGCGCGACAAATCGGCAAGAGCTTAGAAGCCAGGCGTCTTTCACAAAACACCTCTCGCAAGACTCTTGCCGCTCAGTCTGGCGTGCCTGTCTCTACCATCAGGCACTTCGAAACTTCGGGGAAAATCAGCTTGTTGAGTCTGCTTCAGCTTGCTGATGCTATGGCGTGCCTGGACAACTTTTCCAACTTGTTTCCCGTTAGTCCGGCTAAACACATTGAAAATTTCGTGGCGCCCAAGAGGAAGAGAGGGACTAAATGAATTCCATTCTTCGCGTACTGCTCGCTGGTGTTCCTGTTGGCAGGCTTGCCATGAACGCTCAGGGCGAGATTGTTTTTCAATACGAGGAAAGTTGGATTCAATCAGGGTTCGACCTGTCGCCAGGCACACTTCCTTTTAACGGAGAAGCAAACCAGTCGGTGCGCCCTGGAGAGTTCGAAGGGCTTCATGGCGTCTTCAACGACTCATTGCCTGATGGATGGGGCTTGTTATTGATGGACAGAGCCCTGAAACAGCACAAAAATCTTGACCCGCATGAAATCAATCCACTGTATCGCTTGGCCTACCTGGGGCATCGCTGCATGGGTGCCTTGGAATACGAGCCGGAGATACTGCCAGAACTCGGCGAGCTTTCTATAGACCTTGAGCGAATCGCTGCGGAATCAGAGGGAATGCTGCAGGGCGTTTCGACTGAGGTTATCGAAGAGCTACGTATATATGGCGGCTCCCCTGGCGGTGCACGCCCCAAGGTCACCGTGGCGTTTAACGACGACATGACCATGTGCTGCTCCGGCTTCAAAGACATCCCGGTGGGCTTTTCGCACTGGATTGTAAAATTCAGGAACGCTAGCCGACAAGGCAACGCGGACCCATCTGACATCGGATTAATGGAAAAAGCCTATGCTGAAATGGCATCGGAGGCGGGTTTGATCATGCCCAAAACGGATCTTCTGAACATGAGGGTCAACAGGAACAAGGAGTCATATTTTGCTGTAAAGCGCTTCGATAGAGCATGGAATCGGAAGATTCACTTTTTATCCTTATCCGGTTATGCCCACGCAAACCACCGCGTCCCCTGTCTGGATTACGGCAGCGGTGTGTTTGCCGCAACCAAAAAACTAACCCGATCAACAGAAGAAGTAGCAAAAGCATTTCGCTTAATGGTCTTCAACATCTTTGCTCACAACAAGGATGACCATGCTAAGAATTTTGCGTACCTTTACGATTCGGAAGCTAAACAGTGGACGTTGTCGCCAGCGTTTGACCTGACGTTCAATTACGGGATGAGCAATTCCCATACGACGAGTATCAACGGCTCTGGCAATCCCTCCTACTCAGACATCAAGAAACTTGGCGAACAGTTTGGCATTAAACAGTGGGCGATAATTTGCGATGAAGTACGCGGCGCTGTTTCCAAATGGGCATCGTTTGCAAGTCAATATGGGCTCACAAAAACAAGGATAGGAGAAATCAGCAAGGCACTGAGAGTCGTCGATCGTGAATGCTCGTCGACCAAATAAAATTACCCCCGTGCATCGATGATGCCGGGGCAGGGCAATTGGGGTGTTTGAGCCCAAGGCCTCGTTGCCTGCGGGGCACATTCCCGTTGGTCAGATTCCGGCACCCCAAGCAACCGTGTTTCAAGTCAAGCATTTTTGGGGTTCCACGGTGTGTTGCTTTTGAGAATGGCATTCATGATGGTTAGCAACTTTCGCATGCAGGCGACAATCACGACCTTGCCGGGTTTGCCAGCCTGTTTGAGTCGGTCTGCGAAGGCTTTGATGCTGCTGTTAAAGCGAATGGCGGAAACGGTCGCCATGTACAAGACCGCCCGCACATCGGCGCGACCGCCCCACACG
>CAIVZW010000227.1 GCA_903910495.1 uncultured beta proteobacterium | reverse complement strand
GCAGGTTCTCGGCCAATCCGGCCATTGGCCAGTCGTTCAGTGTCGGGCGGCAGTAGGTTGGTAAGCCGCCCTTCAGTGGTTGCAGTGCTCGAACGTCAGCTTCCTACACCAGCGAACTCACACAATCGACCCAATGCCGACGGTCGAGAATACCGGGAGCTGCCATTCGCCGACTGGGCACGAGATTCGAAAGCTGCCGGTGAATCCACTCTGTTTGATCGACAACCACTTCAAAGTGCTCGCGTACAACTGCGTTGAATGTGGTCGGATCCCTCTTTTCTTGTTCAGCACCTCAACGCAGTGTCGGCAACGGATAGCGCATCGTGGTTTCGGCTTGCATGCGGTACGCGGAACGGCCCCAAGGGCTATCACTGGCGGTTAGCTTCAACGTGCCACTAACCCACAGGGCATCCATGGTTTGCACGTTCTTGAGCGGCTTGTCAGCAAACACATAGATGATCTGGTTGCCGGGAGGCGGCGGGGCATGAATACATGCGCCGAAGTAAGGAACCAGCAGAAACTCACTGACCTCATCTCCAATGCGCTCAAGTGGAATAATGAAACCGGCGATGCGGACTGCGGTCCCCTCCATTGACGATACGACCGGCGCATTGTCCCAGACATCCCGCATGCGGGCGAGCGCGTCCATGGCACGCGGGTCGCTATCCCGCATTCGTGCAAGATCAAGACCCTTAAACGCGTCTGCTGGCCTCCAGCCAGGCGGAATGAGTTCTTCCCATTGGATTTCACGAAAGCTCGACGCAGACTTGGCGACATCCTTTTCGGGATAGTCGCCTGGTTTGAAAGGCTCAGGTGGGCCGTCGACGGCCCAGATCAACAGGGCAGCGGCGAAGAAAAACAGTACGAGGAAGAGACGTTGATATGGGCGCACAGTTCGGGCCTGTAGCGTGAGGCCGTCAATCACGGTACACGGGACGCACTCTATTGGGAATAGGCTTCAACCTTGAGAGCTTTAAGAAGATAGGCTGCTTTTCCCCACGGCGAATCCGACCGATCGATTTCCATGGAACCATTGACCCAAACGGCATCCATCGTACGAAAACCTTGCTGGGGCTTGGCGAGCAATACCAGCACCATCTGATTGGACGGCGGGGGCGGCGAATGAATGCACGCCCCAAAATACGGAACCAACAGGAATGATCTGACCGACTCTCCCGACTTATCAAGTGGAATCATGAATCCGGGGATGCGGACATTGCGACCACTCATTGACGGTTCTGTGGGCGCGTTATCCCAAATGTTCTTCATTGCCTGCAAAGCCTCCATAGCTTTGGGGTCTCCGTCACTCAGGCTCGATAGATTCAGTGACTTGAATTGAAGCGCAGGATCCCATCCTTTAGGGATCAACGTTTCCCATCCAATCTCTTTGTAAATGCCGTCATTAGCCGCGTGGGCAAGGCCGATCGTCAGAAAGGAGGCCATCAGAACGATCAGCATCAAGCCTTCTCGAAACATTCTTTGAAAGATTGTTACCACTTCGCTTTACCTCGTTGCCAACCCATGGAGTTCCGAATATTTTCTGGCACCTTCAAAACAGAGATCCTCGATCACATGCGTGGGGTCAAGCCGTCGGCCAACGACATCCGCCATGCCCGCCAACCCGGAACCAGGCTGGCCAGCAAACCCGTCAGTAGGACTGCCAAGACGAGTTCAAGTTCGGTGCCAGACAATAATCTTGAAGAGATCAGGATGCCCAGGTGTTCCAATAACCACCCAGCCGCCAAGTGAGTTTCAATAAACAGAATACCGACACCCAGTACGGCCCCCGCCGTCGTTACCAACAATCCCTCGGCGGCTAGCATCAGAAATACATCGCGCGGCCCGGCACCCAGAGACCGCAAAATGGCCAGCTCGCGGCGACGTTCATTGAGGCTGGCCAGCATGGTCGAGATCAAACCAGCAAGACCAACGATAGTCACCAGGGCAGAAACCGCAAACAGGGCGCGCTCGACCATACCAATGGTTTGCCACAGTTCGTCGAGCGCTACTCCCGGCATGACTGCGAGCAAGGGTTCTCCCTGAAAATCGTTGACGAAGCGTTGCATGCGGAAAACGTCCGCACGGCTTTTCAGGCCGATCATGGCCGACGTAATCTCCTTGGGCCTCAAGTCGAACTTCTGGACGAAATTAGCTGGGATGTTCAGGCCAGGAATCGGCGCGCCGGCTACCCAATCGAGATGCAGAGCCGTCATCGATTCCAGGCTGATATGGACGGTACGATCAACCGGAGTTCCGGTGGGCGCCAGAATGCCGACGACGTGAAACGGTTTGTCCGCATGTTCGGTTAAACCACGCGATCCAATACCATGGCTCAGGGTGATTGAATCGCCAATCCGGTAATTGAGCTTAGCCGCTACCTCGCTGCCAATGACTGTTTCAAAAACGTTTGCGAACGCTTGCCCAGAGCGGAATTGCAACGCCAGCGCGTCGCCGTATTGAAAGCGTGTGAAATACGCCGCCGTTGTCCCGAGAACTGCAAAGCCCCGGTGGGAATCTCCAAGCGATAAGGGGATCGCCCAGGCGACGGCCCGATGGCTGGCCAGCGCTTCAAAGCTTTTCCAGTCGATGTTGTTGGTCGCCTGCCCGACATGGAAGACGGAATACAGCATCAACTGTACGCCTCCGGTTCGCGCACCGACGACCAGATCAACACCGGTCACGGATTGCGTGAAGCTTTGGCGCGCGTCCAGCCGGATCCGCTCAACGGAGAGCAGCATGGCCGTACTGAGGGCGATGGAGACCAGGGTCACGCCCAACGTCAGGCGTCGAGCCCAGGCGCTGCGAGCGGCCAGCTTGAGTATGGGCATCATCGGGCGTCACCCGTCACGTCAAGCGCGGCAGCTGCCCGATTGATGTCGGTCAGGGATAGCTGTCGATCAAAATGCGAAGCCAGCCGTTGATCATGACTGACGAAGATCAGACTCGCTTTCGCCGCGCTGCACTCTCGCAAAAGCAGATCGACAAAGACCAACTGCCGGGCGGCATCCAGCGAGGACGTCGGCTCATCGGCAATCAGAATTTCGGGGCCCCCGATCAGTGCGCGGGCAGCGGCAACGCGTTGTTGTTGTCCGACGCTCAATTCCGCCGAGGGTTTTCCCCACAGCGTTGGCTCCAGATCCAGATGAGTTAACAAGCGCGCGGCTTCGTCAAGCAAGGAGTAGCCGGCTGCGGCCCGTGCCTTTCGCGCGACGGAAAACGTACAGGGCAAGAGAACGTTATCGATGGCTGAAAGCCACGGGAGCAAATTGAACTGCTGAAACAGGAAGCCGATGTGCGTGGCGCGCAACCGATCCCGTGCTCGCGCGCCTATTTGTTTGAGATCCTGTCCCAACACGCTTACACGGCCGCTCTGGGGAACGTTGACCCCGCCCAGCAAGCTCAACAAGGTACTCTTGCCGCTACCGCTCGGGCCGTACAGAAAGACGCGTTCGCCAGCCATTACGGTCAGGTTTTCGATGTCCAGGCAAGGGGTCGCCTGGCCCGGCCAGCGGAATACCAGGTGATCCAGTTCGATGGCCGACGCGAGACTATTCATGCGTGCGTTCCCTTGGTCACCAACTCATGCTCGGACGCTCCGCGCTCATCGTTGCAGCCCCCTGGCCGCTGGGTGTTGCCCGTTGTACATCAATGCGGCGGAGGCGTTTGAAATGCTTGAACAGGGTGGTTTCCAGACCCTTGAGCGCCGCCGGCTTTGCGCACTGAAAAACATATTCCGCATCGACGTCGGCATGGCCATCCGCCTTGGCCTTGCCATCGGGAAACGGGTCGGCAACATCGGCTGATTCGACCGTACATCCAGCCGCGGCCGTTGGGGCAAAAAGACTGGCCGCATTCCTCAGTTTCTTCATTGACTCGGCCAGCGCCACTTTTTGCGCTTCCGTACTCGGAAGATGTTCAAAACCGACGATGTTGTCGAGCGGTATTTCCATGGATACGCTTAGCTTGTTTCCTTCAACCGCCACGTCCATTTTTGCAACGCCATGCACATGCGCGGTTGCCGCATGGACGAAAAGGGGAAATAACAGGGCGATACAAGTTGTTGCTCGAATAAGGCGCATGGTCGTCTCCTTGGTAACGGATTTCAGATAAAGGTGTTTAGCGCAGGCACTTGTGCAACCCCTGCTCAATGATCTCGCGTGGCAAATCCCGGCCGATGAACACCATTGTGGAGCGGCGCTGTTCATCTTCACCCCACGGCAAACCAGCACTGCCGCCCATCAAGTCATGCACCCCCTGGAAAATCACGCGATAGGGGAGATCATCAACCTCCAGCACGCCTTTATAGCGCAGCAAATCCGCGCCAAAAATGCGCGCGATGTCGCCGAGAAATCGCTGCAAGGAATCGCCATCAAAACTGCGGTCCGCGCGGAAAACGAAGGATTGAATTCGATCATGGTGATGATGGTGATGGCCGCCAGACAAGAAACGCGGTGCGATTTCAAGAATTGCCTTGAGATTGAAGCCGCGAATATCGAGAATCTCAGAGAGAGGAGTTTGTCCGAAATGCACCGCCTGAATGGTGGCACGCGGGTTCATCTGACTCAGGCGTTCTGACAGCAACTCGATGTGATCGGAATCGACGAGGGCGGTTTTAGAAAGCAGCAAGCAATCAGCAAAGCCGACCTGTTCCTGTGCCTGTTCATGTTCGTCAAGTTGCCGCATGGCGTGTACGGCGTCCACCACGGTGATCACGGCATCGAGCAGGTAGCGTGCTGAAATCGTCTCATCAAGGAAAAACGTCTGCGCTACCGGCCCCGGATCAGCGAGCCCCGTCGTTTCAATCAGCACCCTATCGAAGTGCAGAGTGCCGGCGGCGCGCTTGTCAGCCAACTCGCCAAGGATGCGAATCAGGTCGCCGCGTACCGTACAGCAGATGCAGCCGTTGTTCATTTCGACGATCTGCTCATCGCCCGAAAGCAGCAGGGCATTGTCGATACCGACTTCACCGAACTCGTTTTCGATTACGGCAATCTTTTCGCTATGGCGCTCCGTAAGGATGCGGTTGAGCAGCGTCGTTTTTCCGACACCGAGAAAGCCTGTGAGTATCGTAACCGGGACCTGCGTGTTCATAAGCATCCCTTGTGACGGGAGGCGTGATTTTGGTGTGCGCGCGAAATGGCGCGTGGCGCTAACAAGCCAATGGACAGGTTCAACATTCTAGGCGATTGGATCACAACATGCCTTTAGATGCAACATTGTTGCATTTAACACTTCATCAAGATACTATTAATGCAACATGATTGCATTTAATAATAACTGACGATTCATTCTCTCAATGCCTACTCCTAACCATCGCCGCATCGAATCCCCATGGAGCGTTCTCTCCCTTTCAGCGTGGCAGCGCGCCGCGGCTGGCGTGTTCCTTTGCTTGCTGCTCTGGCTGGGCGTGCTATGGGCCATTGGGAACGTTGCACCATGAGTGTTCAAATCGTCCTGGACGACCTTACCGTGGCCTATCGCCGCCATCCGGCGCTGCATCACGTGGGTGGCCGTTTTGAAGAGGGCTCCCTTACCGCTGTCATTGGCCCCAACGGCGCGGGTAAAAGCACCTTGCTCAAAGCTATAATGGGCTTGCTCGCTATAGAAAGCGGACGGATCGTGCAAATGCCAGCGGCCCCACGCATAGCGTACATGCCGCAGCAGTCTGAAATCGACCGGGGGTTTCCGATCTCGGTACTCGATTGCGTTCTCCTTGGACACTGGCAAGAGCAAGGCTTGCTGCGGCGTTTGACTCCGGCACACATTGCGCAGGCGGAAGCGGCCCTGGCCGCGGTTGGGCTTAATGGCTTTTCACAGCGCAGCATCGGCACCCTCTCTGCCGGCCAGTTCCAGCGCATGCTTTTCGCCCGCTTGTTTCTGCAAGACGCAAGCTTGATTTTGCTCGATGAGCCCTTCAATGCGATCGATGCGCGGACCACCGCCGAATTGATGCGGCTGATTCGCAACTGGCACGCCGAGGGTCGCACCATCATCGCGGTTTTGCACGACTACGAACTCGTGCGCGAGCACTTTCCGCAAACGCTTCTCCTTGCTCGGCGCTTGATTGCCTGGGGCGATACGGCAACGGCTCTGACCAGCGATCACCTGCGGCAGGCGGGTGCCATGGCCGAAGCGTGGGACGAAGCGGCCGCACCCTGCCTACCGAGGTTGGCGGCATGAGCTTCGATCAGATTTACGACATGGTGTGCGGTCCCTTCGTGGAATTCTCGTTCATGCGCCGAGCCCTTGTCGGGACGCTTGCTCTGGCGCTTAGCAGTGCTCCGCTTGGTGTCTTTCTCACCTTGCGCCGCATGAGCCTCTTTGGTGATTCGCTCAGCCATGCCGTGCTGCCGGGAGTGGCCGTCGCCTTTATCTATTTCGGGCTTTCACTGACTGCACTGAGCGTTGGCGGCCTCATTGCCGGCATGGCGGTGGTGACGATTACGGGCTACATCAGCCGCCACACCAACCTCAAGGAAGATGCCAGCCTTACCGCCGGATACCTCGTCGCACTTGCGCTCGGCGTAATGCTCATCGCTGGACACGGTACGCAACTTGACTTGCTGCATATCCTTTTCGGCAACGTGCTGGCCGTCGATGTTGAAGGGCTCTTACTGATGGCCTCAGTCGCCACGGTAAGCGTGATGACCTTGGCTCTTCTGTATCGCGGCTTGTTGCTGGAAACCTTCGACCCCATTTTTCTCGCGGCCAGCGCGGGCAAGCGAGGTGGTCGGAGTGCCTTCTACCAGCAAGTGTTTCTTATGCTCGTGGTACTCAATCTCGTGGCGGCTTTTCAGACGCTTGGAACCCTGATGGCGGTCGGCTTGATGATGTTGCCGGCCATTGCCGCGCGCTTGTGGCACGAATCTCTGGCTGGACAGCTTGCTGCCAGCAGCCTTATCGCCATGCTCGCCAGTGCGGCTGGGTTGCTGCTCTCGTACCACCTCAATCTTCCTTCCGGCCCCACGATCATTGTGAGCGCCGGTGTGCTCTACGTTTTTTCATTGATCTTTGCCCCGCGTGGCTGGCTGCCAGGACGGCGCCGCCCGCACCTGCAAGGCTGAAACTCAACTTACCCCAACACAACTGCGTTACTTACCAAGGAGTCTCAACATGCGATACCTCCGCAACATTCTGCTCACCGTGGCCATGCTCAGTCTCGGCGCACCAGCATTCGCCGCCGAAAAGCTACCCGTCATCGCGACGTTCAGCATCCTTGGCGATATGGTCGCCACGATTGGAGGCGATCGCGTCGCCGTCACGTCGTTAGTGGGCGCTGATCAGGACGCGCACGTCTTTGAGCCCAAGCCCTCAGATGTGAAGGCCGTATCGCAAGCAAAGCTTGTAGTCTCGAACGGCCTTGGATTCGAGGGCTGGATTTCACGGCTGGTGAAGTCCGCCGGCTACAAGGGTGAGATGACCGTCGTCACAAAAGGCATAAAGCCGCGAAAGATGGAGGCTGAAGGCCATGAAGGTCACGCCAGTCACGGGAAGGAAGCATCTGATCCACATGCCTGGCAAAACCCTGCCAACGCCGTGATTTACTCGAAAGCCATCGTCGCCGCGCTCAGCAAGGTCGATCCCGAGGGCACTGCTTTGTACCAGCAGAATGGCGAACGCTACATCCAAGCAATCACTGAACTGGATACTTGGGCCAAGGCGCAATTCGACCAAATCCCCGTGGCCAAACGGAAGGTCATTACCTCACACGATGCCTTCGGCTACTTGGGGGCCCGATACGGCATCAAGTTCTTGTCGCCGCAGGGGGTCTCCACCGAAGGCGACGCGAGCGCCAAAGACGTTGCCAATCTCATCCGTCAGATTAAGCGTGAACGTATCAAAGCGGTGTTCATAGAGAACATGAGCAACCCGAAAGTGCTCGAACAACTCAGCAAGGAAGCCGACACTACCCTGGCTGGCGAACTCTACCCCGATGCGCTTTCAGCCACTGACGGTCCGGCTTCGAGCTACATCAAGATGATGCGACATAATGTTGAACAACTGCTTGCAGGCTTGAAACGAAACTGAAGCCGGATAGGCGCTGACTCGGAATCGCCGATTCAGCGCTATCCGATCATGTTCGAATTGAACGATGTCTGACGCTATTGAGAATCCTTCGGAACGCGCCGACCGCGTCGAGTTGTTCCGTGCGCTCGGGGCCCGCGCTACGCCAGCACGGGTGGCGGTCCTGACGCTGCTGGAGGGCGCTGATCGAGCGTTAAGCCATCACGACGTGGAAGCAGCCCTGGCCGATGCAGGCTTTGACCGGGTCACGCTCTACCGCGTGCTTGACTGGATGGAGCGTACGGGGCTGGCCCATCGTACAGTCGATGCGCTGCGCGTCTTTCGTTACAGCATCGCAGCACCGAATGTGTCTTTGCACAAGACCCATGCCCACTTTCGCTGCGACGACTGCGGCAAAGTCTATTGTCTCGAAGACATTCCTGTTGCAAGCCCCGCTTTGCCTGCTGGTTTCTCCGGCCTAGCGGTGGAGCTTCGTGTCAGCGGCCATTGTGCACGATGCGAGCATCAGCGCGCAGAAGGCAAGCCGGGGATCGTGCAGCAATAACAGCTTTCGCTGCATTTTCGACATGCAGACAGGGCATACTGGTGGTTCCGGTTGATCGGCAGGTAAGGAGGAAGATCCTGGTTGAACGGCCGCAATGGAGAATAGTCCCCGAGCGTCGGCTGATGTTTAGCGTTGAACAACGCTAAACAATTTCTGCCCTTCGCGACTGACCGCTATCAGGCGGTCAAATTTACGAAATGAAGTTTAGTAATGTGCCAAGACCTGCCGGTCAAGGTCGCTACTGCCAATGAGTGTTTATCGGCCAAAGCGCAGGTCAACGGTCATAGGCTGCGAATTCGGCTCGAACGATCGGTTGGCACTTCAGGCTACTTCGGCACCCGACCTAAGCTGACCCTGAATAAGTTGAAAGTCATGTGGCCGGTTGTTCTGCGTAAGCAGTCTTTGGGAACAACACATGATCCAGAAAGCGCAGGGTGAATCAATTCAGCACTTGCGCCGCCACTTTGTCTGGCGGACTTGTGTCTCCACCGGAATCAACTGCACCTGTCCGTGGCGAACTCCGGTTTCGGCAATCACTGAATGCGCAAAATTATTTACATCACTTACTGATCCACGCAGTATCGTAGTTTCAATACAGTCCTCATGGCTGATGTGGGCATGCATAGTAGCGATCGCCAGATTGTGGTGATCGTGCTGCATATTGGTCAGTCGCATAGATAACTGGCGTTCATGGTGATCGAACACATAGCTCAAGATCGCCACGCATTGTTTGGCAGTTCCGCTAGTTAAATCACTCTGTCCCAGTTCACGGCGCAGCAAGTCCCGTATAGCTTCTGAACGATTAGCATAGCCACGTCGGTGGATTAACTCATCAAATGCGCTCGCTAACTCATCATCAAGCGAAATGGTCAGTCTTTGCATGGTCAAAGCTCCTAAATGACAGGTTGAGAGCATACCCGACGCGCCAATATCTGACACGTTGTTGATCAGGTAATAATAAATACCGAATTGACTTCATGACGAACTTCATACAAACTCATAAAAATTCATACACAATCAATCGGGGCGGGAAACATGTCAGGGGTTCAGGTGAAATTTATTGATTTCTTCATTAGAAAACAGAGTAATCGGCGATATTTTATGCAAGGAAAAACATATGTTCCAAAAAGCGTGCAACGCCACAAAATTAGCCTGATCCATTACGCTATTGCAAAAACCGCGCTTGCGATTGGTTTGCTGTTACCCATGACTGCATTTGCCTTACATCCGTTGGTAACCGAAGATACCGGTGTGCAAGGGCAGAACAACTGGCAGTTTGAATTCAATTCGGATCGAGCCGTCGAACGTGATACCAAATTCACAAGTCTGTCTGTCAATGCCACTTTGACCTATGGTCTGACAGACGCACTGGACGTGGCCTTCAATGCACCTTGGGAGCGCAATCAGATCGGCAACTATCCAAGCCAATTCCAAAGAGGCGCAGGTGACGCTTCTATCTTTATGAAGTGGCGTATCTATGAAGATGAAAAACTCAGTTTCGCCGTAAAACCTATCCTCTATCTGCCAACGGGCAATTTTGACAAAGGTTTGGGCAATGATCGAACGCGACCTGGATTGATCGGAGTAACAACTTGGGGCGACGAGGAATTTAGTCTTTCGGCCAATATAGGTTACACCTACAACGACAACAAGGTCGGGGATCGCAAGGGTATCTGGAACACATCGGGAGCCATGCTGGTGGGATTGGCTGACAAACTGCGCGGTGCATTGGAAATTGGTGCATATACCAATGGCGATGCGGCCTCGCACAAGAACCCTGCTTTTGCGAACGTTGGATTGATTTACAGCCCGACTGACAAGTTGGATTTGGATATTGGCTACAAACGTGGCCTGAACGATGCAGAGAGCCTTTATTCGTTCGGTGCAGGGGTTACAGTGCGCTGGTAATGCTTCGCAAGATTGCAAACGCTAAATCCGTGAACACTGTTTTCCTTTAATCCGAAATCTTCAAAACGGTTTTCACCAAACTATTAATGTTGTCGATACCTGTTAAAAACGAAAGGGAAAACTCATGCATATCCCAAACGAAATGCTCAATGGAACAATCTGTCCGGTTAGTGCAACGCTTGCAGTAGCTGGCATTGCCTTGGCTGCACGTACCGCGTCCAAGTCGCTAGAAAAGCCTAGCGTACTCCGTTTCTCTGCAGTGGCAGCACTGATTTTTGCAGCTCAGATGGTCAATTTCGCGGTGCAGAATGGCACTTCCGGACATCTTCTGGGGGGGGTGCTCGCATCGGCCATTTTGGGTGTGCCTTTTGGTGTTCTTGCGTTGGCACTGGTGGTAACCGTGCAATCACT
>CAIVZW010000226.1 GCA_903910495.1 uncultured beta proteobacterium | reverse complement strand
CCTCAAGCTCAGCACTAAAACCCTATTATACCATATGCATACTCAGCCAGCCGGGAATAAATCAGTGTTTCCCTAGGGCTGTTGCTTGGTTTGCAAGGTCATGCGGTTGCCTTGTTTGCCGATGCAGAGAGCTTTCTCAAGGCTTACCGACCGGAATGGTGTGGCTGCCTGCTGATTGATATCCGCATGCCGGGCATGGACGGCCTCATGCTGCAGAAGCGCCTGCTGGAAGCTGACTGCAAGATGCCGGCAATCCTCATGACCGGTCACGGCGATGTGGATTCGGCACGTGATGCCTTCCGCGCACATGCCGTCGATTTTCTTGAGAAACCCATTGATCACGCCAAGTTGATGAACGCAATCAACGAGGCTTTCCTTCGTCAAACAGTTGACCAGGAAAAGGGGAACCGGCGTACTGATTCCGACCGTTTGTTGTCCAGCCTGACGCCACGCGAGAGGGAGGTCATGGATCTGGTCGTTATCGGGAAACACAATCGCGAAATTGCCGAAGAACTCGGGATCAGCGCCCGTACCGTTGAAGTACACAAGGCACGCATGATGACGAAGCTTCAGGTGCGCGGCGTACCTGATCTTGTCCGTTTGAGCTTGGTCGGACACGACAACGATTCCGCGTAGAGACGGCCTGTGGTCAACCCATCGTCTTTATATCCATACGCGGGCGCTGACGAATTCTGTCGGTAACGGTGTCGCTACGGTGGTCGTTTCCGGCCTGGAAAATGAACTCGTCCGGAATCGCCTGAGGAAAGAACCGGGCGGCTGAAGCCATCACCGTGACGCCCCTGCATACCCGCTTCTTCACGCAGCGGAATCATGTACGGGCAGACCAGAATTCAGGCGTACCGGCAGATGAACAGGATCAGCGAAGTCCCAAAACCCGATTTTGGCGAGACTTCCAAATCCACTATCCAAAAGGAAATGAAGCAAGTGTATTGCGAAATCACATTGGCCCTGTCGGCCAACGGCGGCATCAGCCAGCGGAACTCGACGCCGCCCAGAGGTTCAGGTCCGCATCGCTGGCCCAGAGATCGATTTCAGCAAGTTCCTCGGACGAGAAATTCAAGTTGGACAGGGCGGCGATATTTTCTTCCAGTTGACTGATTCTGCTTGCCCCGATCAGGGCCGAAGTCACTTGTGGATGACGCAACACCCAGGCCAGCGCCATCTGCGCCAGGGATTGCCCGCGCCGTTTGGCGATATCGTCGAGATGGCTGATCTTTTCCAGGTTGGAAGGGGTCAGGTAGTTATCGCGGAAGGCGGGCACCCCTCTGGCCTTGCGCGAATCCGCCGGCACTCCGGCCAAGTATTTCCCGGTCAGCAGCCCCTGGGCCAGGGGCGAGAAGACAATGCAGCCGATGCCCTCATCCTTCAGGGTATCCAGCAAATCCTCCTCGATCCAGCGGTTGAGCATGGAATAGGACGGCTGATGAATGACGCAGGGCACCCCCATGTCCTTCAGCAGTGCCGAGGCTTCCCTGGTTTTTTTCGCCGAATAGGACGAAATCCCGGCATACAGGGCTTTGCCCTGGTGCACGGCAGAAGCCAGCGCGCCCATTGTTTCTTCAAGCGGCGTATGCGGATCAAAGCGGTGCGAATAGAAAATATCGACATAGGCCAGTTTCATCCGCGCCAGGCTCTGGTCCAGACTGGCCAGCAGGCTTTTACGCGAATTATCGACGCCATAGGGCCCCGGCCACATCGGGTAACCGGCTTTGGTGGAAATGATCAGTTCATCGCGGTAACTCGCCAGTTCGCCGGAAAGAACCAGGCCCAGAAACTCCTCGGCTGCACCCGGTGGAGGACCGTAGTTGTTGGCCAGGTCAAAGTGGGTAATGCCCAGGTCAAAGGCGCGCAGGAGCAGATCGCGAGCGGTGGCCGCATCCGAATTCTTCCCGAAGTTCTGCCACAACCCCAGTGACAGGGTCGGCAATTTCAAGCCGCAAGACCCCAGACGACGGTAGGGCATGGCGTCATAACGGGTGCTGCGGGCTACGTAGTCAATGGCATTCATGATTCATTCCTATATTGCAGTTTTCAACCTAAATTATCCATTAAGATGCGAACCTTTTGTGGGTCGGCCTTCAGGCCGACGTGTCTCCGTTTATTGTCGGGCTGAAGCCCGACCCACAACGCTAATGAACAATCCGGGTTCAATTCGCTGGCTTTCGCCGGCCCTTGAATTGAAGTCGCCGCTTATACCGGAGTCATCAGGTGCCTGTTGCCATGTTCTTCCGGCCAAAAAAACACGCATCCTGCTGGCGGCGCAGGGCGAGTAAGGCTGATGCCGGATCAATCTCGATGTCGTCAATAGAGATGACAGCACCGGCATCGACGTCGCGCACCAGACACCGGTTGGCAGCCAGGTAAAACGGCGCCGGATTGCCCGCACCGAGCGGACTTGCCGGCTGCAACTCCGCCGCTGTGCCATCGATGGTGTGATGGTGGCCGCCCATCGCCAGCGCCGTTCCGGCCGACAGGCGCCGGGTCGCTCGGGCAATCAGGTCCAGCCGCGGCTGTGGCGATTGAGCGCCACTTGAGCGGCCATGAATGGCCGCGTCGAGTACGCTGGTCGCTGCTTCGAGCCCGAGCAGGTGGCGCGGCAGATAGAGCATGGCGCGCTGACCATCGCGGGAAATGACGTGGCCTTTTGCTGCCAGCAGTTCCCAGGTCACCTGATCCTCGCAGCGTACGATGACGAACACGCCGCCGGCAAAACTCGCTTCATCAGGCCGGCGCAGACAGTGGAAAACATCGAGAACGCTCCCGCGCGACAGGAGCCCGCCCTCAGCAGTTGAACCAAAGAAGCTGGGGACTTCAGGGATGCGGGCAATAGGTGCGTGCAGGTCAGCACGATCCGGCATGAATCCGGTCGCGTTGGCGACAACGAGCAGTTCGCACAAATCCGGTACGGCACGTTGCGGCAATGCGGCGCAGACCTCTGCTCGTGCCCGGGCAAGCTCTGCTACCGGACGCGTTCCCAATGCCCAGTGCGGGGCGAAACCCGGCAACGGAATGGTTTTGCCTTCGCTCGTCATCGTGCCTGTTTTTTCGTCATACACGAAGTCGTATTCGCTGGATTTGCCGGCGGCAATGATGTCAAAACCCAGCGTCTGAGCCCAGCTGATGAGTCCGATCAACAGGCTCGGCTGGTCACCGTCGACCGGGGTTACCACCTTGCCGCGTTGCCGGGCAAGATGTGCAAGATAGGGACCGATGACACTGTCCACCTCCTTTGAAACCAGGACAAGGTGATGCCCGGCTTCGATGGCCATCATGCTGTGCCGTGCCCCCGCCTCGGGGTTTCCCGTGGCCTCGACGACAACGTCGATAGGCAGGCTGACGACAATCGCCATATCTGCGGCGGCAATGAACTTGCCGTTGTCCCAGGCTTGACGCGCCTCATCAAGCGTACGGCAAAACGCAATATCAGCTGCCGGGACGCCGAGGGCTGAAAATCCCGCCGCCGCGATGGAGACGTCGACATCGACGGCAATACGGGCACGCATCAGCGGAACGCGCATGCCCTGCGCGAGAAAGCTGCGGCCAAAGCCGCCACTTCCGACCACGCAGGTTTCGATCGGGCGCTGTGCCGTGGCGTAATAATCAAGATGATTCATGTCGTTTTTCCTGTTCCGGTTTGGTCGCGATGGCAGCCAAAAGCT
>CAIVZW010000225.1 GCA_903910495.1 uncultured beta proteobacterium | reverse complement strand
TCTTCGTCAGGCTTTTCCATCGCGTCACACAGTTCGATCAGCTGTTTTTTCTGCGGCTCGGTTATCCGCTTGGTCGCCAGCCGGGCGCATACGCCGGCCAGCGCAGCGCGTATGTAGTAAACCTCCAGGACTTCCTCGACGGACAGTTTCCTGACGAAAGAGCCCCGGTGCGGGATATTTTCGACCAGCCCTATGGAAACGAGCCGGTTCAATGCTTCGCGTATCGGCGTTCGGCTGACGCCCAGTCGACTCGACAATGATAGGGTGTTCAGTAAAACCCCCGGCTGAAGTTCGCCGGTCAGAATTTCATCGCGCAAGGTTTCGAAAACAATATCCTGCATGCTGCGGTAAACCTCCCGGATAGAAGAGCTATTCTTCATTCCGGTTGCAGTGGATGAATCACTAATTGCGTTCAAATGAGAACTCCTCGGCCTCTCGGATCGTTGTAAATAACCAGGCCACTGTGTTGGTAAAAATAAAAATTTATATTGGATACAACATACACGATACGATAAGTGATCTTTTTGTCAAGAATTTTTTGGGCTGCGCTGCGTCACAACAGGACGCATGGCTTCCGCAGATTTACTGCGGGTGATGTGGCAAACGGACGGATATTCCAGGCAGATCCTGACGTATCAGGAAACACATCAAGTGAAAAAGTTTTCATTGACAATGAATTTTAAGCTGTATATTGTATTTTGGATACAATCATAGATGGTTCTGACGTGGTATGGGCAACCCGATCCGGGGTCTTGCCGAATACTGAATGATCCATTTGATGGAATGGCAGCGCGAGGACACCGAGGCCGGATGGGTGGTCGCGAAGAAAAATTCAGGGAACAGGTTTATTGATATGGCATCGATCGAGATTCGTGACGTTCACAAGGCGTTTGGTACCACGCAAGTCCTGCACGACGTCAGCCTTGAAGTTGCCGACGGGGAATTTCTCGTTCTGGTCGGGCCCTCGGGATGCGGAAAATCGACGCTGCTGCGCATGATCGCGGGTCTGGAGGAAGTTACCCGTGGCGAGATCGTTATCGGCGGCCGGCTGGTGAACGACTTGCCGCCGAAGGATCGCGACATCGCGATGGTGTTCCAGAATTACGCGCTTTACCCCCATATGACGGTACGCGACAACATGGCGTTCAGCCTGAAGCTGCGCAGTGAATCCAAAGCAACAGTGGCAAGGAAGGTGGCGGAAGCTGCGGAAATCCTTGATCTGACGTCCTATCTCGATCGCTATCCGCGTCAGCTTTCCGGTGGTCAACGACAGCGCGTGGCAATGGGCCGGGCGATTGTGCGCGACCCCCAGGTTTTTCTTTTCGACGAGCCGCTTTCCAATCTGGACGCCAAGCTGCGGGTGCAGATGCGAGTTGAAATCAAGTCGCTCCACCAGCGGTTGCACGCGACGTCGGTCTACGTCACCCATGACCAGATCGAAGCGATGACGATGGCTGACCGTATCGTCGTCCTGCATGAAGGGCGTGTCGAGCAGATCGGTTCGCCGCTGGAACTGTACGACCAGCCGGCAAATCTCTTCGTCGCAGGTTTTATCGGTTCGCCGGCCATGAACTTCGTCCGCGGTCGTCTGCACCGTGCTGACGGTGCCGTCTGGGTTGAAGCGAACGACGGCACCCGCTTGCCGATCGCCCGCAATAACAGCGGCCAGGACGGTCAGGAGGTCGTCTACAGCTTTCGGCCCGAGCATCTTGCACTAGGCTCTGCCGACTCGGGAATCCAGGCCAGGCTCCTGGTCATCGAACCGACGGGGGCAGACACTCACGTCTATTGCGAATTCTGTGCGACCCAGATCTGCGCCGTCTTCAGCGAACGTCTGGCCTTCAAGCCGGGCGAAACCATCTGGCTGCGGCCTGATGAAAGATTTGTTCACGTGTTCGACTTGGCAACTGGGAAGGTTCTGAACTAATGAGGTAGTAAAGAGGTTCAATCGACAACAAGGAGAGAGAGCATGAAAAACTGGAACATGAAGCGCACAGTTTCTACAGTGGTTACTGCGGCGGTACTGACGCTGATCTCGGGGGGTACGGCGGTCGCTGCCGAACCCCCGGCCGGGTTCCCGAAAGGGAATGTCACCATCGAAATCTGGTGGCACGAGTACGGCCCATTCACGGCCTATGTCAAAGAACTGATCGAAGCGTACAAGAAGGTTCGCCCGAACGTGACGGTCAATCCTGTCATCATGTCCTCCGGGGACATCGCGCAGAAGGTAGCCGTCGGTTTCGCCACGGGAACCGGCCCGCACATCCTCGACCAGGACGCCTCCTTCTATGAGCTTTACTATAACAAGGGCGTACTCGAACCGCTAAACCTCGGCGCCTTTGGGGTCAAGAGCTATGACGAATTGCTGGCCAGGTACACGCCGGGCGGAATCGCCGCCGGCACCTTCGGCGGCAAGGTCTATGCACTTCCCTATCAGGGTAATTCGATGAGCCTGTTCATCAACAACAAGGCTTTCAAGGAAGCCGGTCTTGACCCGGTGAAGGACGCTCCAAAGACCTGGGACGACATGAAGGCGCTGGGGCCGAAACTGAAGAAGGTCCAGGGTAACCGCACGGTTCAGAAGGCGTTCGACTACCCCTATCACAGCCCGCGCTGGGAAATGCAGATGTTCCAGCCGCTGGTCGAGCAGTTCGGCGGCAAGCTCCTCAGCGACGACGGCAAGTCCGCTTCGGTCAACAGCCCCGAGGCGGTGAAGGCTCTGACGCTGTGGCGTGAAGTGACCAAGGTCACCGGTGATCCGAAGACGACCAAGAACACTTCGAGCAACCCGAACCAGGACTTCATCGACGGACTGACCGCGATGTGGACGACCGGACCGTGGGCGACCTCGCAGATCCGCCAGTCAGCGATCAAGGACGACTTCACGGTCGCCTCATGGCCGCAGGTCAATCCCGCCAAGCCGCACACCATCGTCTATGGCTGGGCGTGGGGCGTGAACAAGGCCAAGCCGGAGGCCGAAAAGGTCGCAGCCTGGGATTTCGTCAGCTTCATGCTCGCCAAGCCCGACGAGTGGCTGGCCAAGGCGGCTTTCGTGCAACCGGTGAAGGGGGTGAACGAGACGGCCGTGGCCAAGAATTTCCCGTTCTTTGACGTGCACATGAAGGACGTCGCGACGGCGAGCTGGTATCTGCGTTCCGAGTTCTCGAGCGAGATCGGCCAGGCGGTCGGCCGCGCCATCGAACGCGTGGTGTACGATGGCGCCGACCCCAAGGCCTCTCTTGATCAGGCGCAAGCCGAAGTGGAAAAAGTCTTCAAGAAGTAAGTCTCGCGTAACAGACAGGCCCGACGGGTCTGTCTGTCTGACACTCAGTGTCGAATAGTCCACTCGCAAGACAATCACACCGGGAAGGAGGGTTGCATGTCTTCAAGCGTCAGCGCAGAACGATCGTCAGTCAAACGGCGCATGCGCCTAAGCCTGGCCTCGAAACAGGCCGTTTTTGCCTATGTGATCATTCTGCCGACCTTGGCGATCCTGCTGATCTTCCGTTTCCTGCCGATGCTCGAGGCGTTCTATCTCAGCCTGACCCAGTACGATCTCGTCCATCCTCCAAAATTCATCGGACTCGCGAACTTCGTGGATCTTGTGCAGGATCCGCTTTTTTTGAAATCGGCACGCGTTTCGCTCACCTATGTGGCTTTCAGTGTGGTGCCGGTGCTGCCTTTGTCGCTTGGTCTCGCGGTCTTGTTCAACCGCAGCCTGTGGTTCAAGAACCTGCTCCGTTCGGCGATCTTCATGCCGGTCGTGATGCCCGCTGTCGTGATGGCCGTCGTCTGGACTTTCATGTACCAGCAGGACGGTGTCGTTAACACCTTGCTCGGATGGGTCGGTATCGATCCCATCGCCTGGTTGCGCAGCAGCGCGTCGGCATTGTGGGCGGTTATTCTCGTCGGTATCTGGCGGGCTACGCCCTATTACATGGTGATCTTCCTGGCCGGGCTGCAGGCGATCCCCACCGACTACTATGACGCTGCCAAGATCGACGGCGCCGGTGGCTGGGCGAGCTTCTGGCACATCACCCTGCCGCTGCTCAAGCCCACCACCCTGCTGGTCGTGGTGATGAACGTGATCGTCGCCATGAAGGTTTTTGCCGTACCCCTGATCATGACCGGAGGCGGACCCGCGGATGCCACCCGGGTGCTGCCGTTGTTCATCTACCAGACGGCATTCGAATTCTTCGACATGGGCCGGGCCGCAGCGATGAGTGTCTTCCTGTTTGTCGGCGTCATGCTGTTCTCGTTCATCCAGGTGCGCATGTTCACGCGTGGGGAGGAATTGCGATGACGGGCACTCCTGTGCAGTTCCCGGCTGGACCCATGAGCCGCGGTCGCGGGGCCGGAGGATGGCTGGGCCGGGTCGTCAAGCAGCGCGGGACCATCCTGGTTTTTTGCGCCCTGGCCGGCATCGCGTGTCTCGTGCTTCTTCCTTTCTACTGGATGATCTCGTCGTCGCTGAGGACGATGGACAACATGTTCAGCCTGCCGATCCAGTGGATCCCCAACCCGGTAAACTGGCGATCGTATGTCCTGGCCTGGCAGGCGCAGGATTTCACGCGCTACTTCTTCAACAGCGGCGTGGTGGCAATCGTCATCACGCTCGGCAACCTGATTCTCTGTTCGCTCGCCGGCTACAGCCTGACGAAGTTTCACTACCGGGGTCGCAGCCTGATGTTCATCCTGATCCTGAGCACCATGATGCTGCCGCTGGAGGTGACCATGGTACCCCTGTTCCTGATCATCAAGGAGCTGGGCTGGCAGAACAGCTACCAGGGCCTGATCGTGCCCTTCCTGGTCGACGGTTTCGGTGTATTCCTGATGCGCCAGTTCATGCTGAGCATCCC
>CAIVZW010000224.1 GCA_903910495.1 uncultured beta proteobacterium | reverse complement strand
TCGCTAGACATCCGTCGTGAGGTGCCTTACGCGCTGACCATGACCCCCGTCAACCAGACCGCCCATCGGCATCTGCAGGCCTGGTCTCTGGGCTTGAAACAAAATCTGATCAGGGGTCTGGCCGCTCATGTGCGCACCGGCACCAGCTATAGAATCGCCAATATCGACGAAAACCGTTGCTACACGGCGCCCTGCACTCTGCTCAAGCCACAGACCTCGCGCGATCATGAGCTGGGGCTGGCGTGGACCAGCAGCGCCACAACGGCAAGCATTGTCGTGTTCCGCAGCGATCTCGAAAACGAGTTGTATTTCAACCGGCTGGCCGGCGCTTTCGGATCGAACATCAACATGACACCGACACGACGTGAAGGTGTCGAACTGGCTGGCCGCTGGGATCCCCTGTCGGTGCTGTCACTCAGCGCACGCTATACCCTGACCCACGCCTCATTCCGCTCCGGGGTTTACAACGGGATTGACGTGACCGGCAAGATCGTTCCGGTCGTTCCGCGCCACCGCGCCAGTCTGCTGGCCAACTGGTCCATTACCCAGCGTGACCAGCTGCACGCCGGTGTGAATTATGTCGGCAGCCAGCACTACGACAATGATCCGGCCAATCGCTTCGCCAAGATGCCGTCCTACACGACCGTCGACACCAAGTACAGCCACCGCATCGGCGATGCCACCCTGGCGCTGGCGGTGAACAACCTGTTTGACAGGAAATACTACTCGTATGCCCTGGTCAACAGTCCAAGCAGCCCGACCAGCTATAACGTTTACCCTGACCGCTCGCGCACGGCCATGGCCACGTTTGACTACAAGTTCCGCTGACCATGCCCACCCGTCGCCGCGCCCTGTTCATCCTCGCCGCCCTGGCCGGGTTGGCGCTGGTGAGCCTGGCGCTGGCGCTGATGGTGGGCAGCATCGCGATCCCGATCAGTGAAGTTTTCTCCACGCTGTTCAGTTGCCCGGACAGCGTATCGGCAGAGGTGGTGCGCAGCCTGCGCCTGCCGCGCGCCATGGCCGGCTTTGCCTGCGGCGGGCTGCTGGCGTTGGCCGGTGCCCTGCTTCAGGTTCTGTTGCGCAACCCGCTCGCCGACCCCTATGTTCTCGGCATCTCCGGGGGCGCCGGGGTGGGTGCGATACTGGCCTTGCTGCTCGGGTTCGGGATTGCCGGCATCAACGGCGCGGCCTTTCTCGGTGCGCTCGGTGCCATGCTTGTCGTCTTCGGTCTGGCGCACGGCGATGGCAGCTGGACACAGACCCGCCTGCTGCTGACCGGCGTCATCGTCGCCGCCGGTTGCGGCGCTGCCGTGGCGCTGATGCTTTCCATCGCTCCTGACCAAAAACTGCGCGGCATGCTGTTCTGGCTGATGGGCGACCTTTCGCAGGTCAATGATCCGGAACTTGTGCTCGGCGTCCTTGCCGCCGTCCTGCTCGTTTCGCTGCCCTTTGCGCGCGAGCTGAATCTCCTGGCGCGCGGGGCCGACATGGCGCAGACCCTCGGCGTGCAGGTCAGCCGACTGCGTCTGGGTGTTTATGTCGTCGCCTCG
>CAIVZW010000223.1 GCA_903910495.1 uncultured beta proteobacterium | reverse complement strand
TCGTTGCCATTCTCCAGCGTCGATTCGACACCGGCTTTGGCCACGCCGGAAGCATCGAGCGCGCTGGTGTCGCGCGAGACGATCCAGCCCACGTGTTTGCGCGCGGCCGGAAGGTCGCCGTTGGCCAGATCGATCGCCACGCGTTCGGCGTGTTCGGCCAGGCTGCGCCCGCCCAGGGCCAGATAGAGCAGGGCGACATCGATCCACCAGCCGGGAAAATCATAGCGTTTTACCCAGAACGCCAGCGCCACCCAGGGCAGTACGACGATCATCCAGGCCAGCAGGCCGTTCGCGCGACGCCAGGCGCCCCAGTTGAGGGCGTTCTCGGCCGTTTCGGCCAGGGCACCGAAACCCGCCAGTGGGTGCCAGCGCTTGACCTCGCCGAATAGTCGATCCAGCGCAACCCCGACCAGCGCGGCCAGGGGCAGCCACAGACTCGACGGGACATAAAGCGTTAACAGATCGGAAGGCGCGAAGGCGGGCATGGGGTTGTCGCAGCACTGAAGCCGAGATTTTACGATGAATTCGCCCTCACCCCAGCCCTCTCCCGCGGGAGAGGGTGCGAGGTAGCGCGGTGAGGGCGGACTTTGACAGCCGAACGGTGCTGAACCTTCATCGCGCCGGATCAACCGCCCGCTATTTGAGCACCAGCGGCAGGCCCGCCGCAATCAGCGTGACTCTCTCGCAGGCCGTCGCGACCCGCTGATTGAGCCGCCCCTGTTCATCGGCAAAGAGGCGCGACACGGCAGCCATCGGCACGATGCCCCAACCCACTTCGTTGGACACGATGATGATCCTTCCAGGCAATTGCGGCAGGTACTCGAGCAGCGCCTGCACCTGGCCCTCGAACAAGGGGCAGGCGACCGGTTCTCCGGCTTCGGCCTGTCTGGCTGCCGCTCCGGCAAAGAGCAGGTTCGACAGCCACAGTGTCAGGCAATCAACGAGCAGGCAGGCATCGGGCGCCGCATGCTGCTGCAGGGTCGCCGCCAGTTCAAGCGGCGACTCGACCAGTCCCCACGCTGCCGGTCGCCGCGCCCGGTGGTGCGCTATCCTGTGCGCCATTTCTCCGTCAAGCGCCTGGGCGGTGGCCACGTAGATGACGCGCAGGCTGCTTTCCAGGGCGCGCTTTTCCGCGTAGGTGCTTTTGCCCGAACGGGCGCCACCGATGATCAGTTCTCTCATGCCACAAGCTTAGCATGAGAGCCGGGGCGTATAATCGGCACTTTTTCAAGACCGTTTCCATAAGACTTCTGCCATGTCATTCTCGATTGCTCCGCTTGACGACGCTCTCGCCACATCTCTGCAGGCCAGGATCAACAACAAGACCAAACCCCTCGGTTCGCTCGGTCAGCTTGAGCAAATGGCGCTGCAAATCGGCCGCATTCAGCACACGCTGACACCACAGTTTATCAAGCCCCACATCCTCGTCTTTGCTGGCGACCATGGTGCGGCAAAGGCGGGCGTTTCAGCCTACCCGCAGGACGTCACCTGGCAGATGGTCGAGAACTTTCTCGCCGGCGGCGCGGCAATCAATGTCTTTGCCCGGCAGAACGGTCTGGCACTCAAGATCATCGATGCCGGCGTGGCGCATGAATTTGGCTGGCGCGACGGACTCGTTGATGCCAAGATCGGCTCCGGCACGCGCAATTATCTGGACGAGCCGGCGATGAGCCGCGCCGAGTGCGATGCGGCACTGGCAAAAGGTGCGGAAATCGTCCGCGCATTGGCTGACGCAGGCTGCAATGTCGTCGGTTTCGGCGAAATGGGCATCGGCAACACGGCCTCCGCCGCGCTGATCACCCACGCACTGACCGGTACGCCGCTTGTCGATTGCATCGGTCGCGGCACCGGGCTGGACAATATCGGGCTCGCCCGCAAGCGCGAACTGCTGGCGCAAGCCGTCCGCCGCGCCGCTCTGCCGTCCGCCGCCGAAGTTCTGACCGTGCTCGCCGAGTTCGGCGGCTTCGAGATCGTCATGATGGCCGGGGCCATGCTCGCTGCGGCTGAGCGCCGGATGACGCTGCTCATCGACGGCTTCATCGTTACCTCCGCGCTGCTTGCCGCTGCGCGCATGGCGCCGGAGATTCTCGATTACTGCATCTTCTGCCATCGATCGACCGAACCGGGCCACCTCGCCCAATTGAACGCGCTCAAGGCCGACCCGCTGATCGACCTCGGTCTGCGTCTGGGTGAAGGCACCGGCGCCGCGCTGGCCTGGCCCTTGGTACAAGCGGCCGTCGCTTTCCTCAACGAGATGGCCAGCTTCGAGGCGGCCGGCGTAAGCGAAAAGCTGTAACTTCAAATGCGAACCACCAAGACACCAAGCGCACAAAGTTTCACCAAGAAATACAAGAACAAGAGATTTCCTTGGTGTGGCTTGGTGTCTTTGTGCCTTGGTGGTTCGCTTTCTGTTTGAATAGCGACTAAGCATGACCATCCGAACCGAACTCGAATATTTCCTTGGCGCGATCCGTTTTTTCACGCGCTTGCCCGTTCCGGCCTGGGTCGGGCACAGCAGTGAGGCGCTGGAGCGGTCCTCGCGTTATTTCCCTGCGGTTGGCCTGATCGTCGGCGGCATGGCCGCGCTCGTTTTTTTCCTGAGTTCATTCTTCTGGCCAAAAACGCTGGCCGTGCTGGCGTCAATGGCGATTACGCTGTATCTCACCGGAGCTTTCCACGAGGACGGCTGGAGCGACATGGTCGATGGCTTCGGCGGTGGCTGGGAGAAGACGCAGATCCTGGCGATCATGAAGGACTCGCGGATCGGCAGCTTTGGCGCGGTGGCGCTGGTCATCCTGCTGCTCGCCAAGTTCTGTGCGCTGGTCGAAATCGATCTACTGCTGATTCCGCCGTCGCTGATTGCCGGACACGCGTTCTCACGCCTGTGTGCGACGATCCTGTTGCGTGCGCTCGACTACGTGCGCGACGAGGGCAAGGCCAAGCCGCTGGCCACCGGTATCAGCCGCGCTTCGCTGGCCTTTGCCGCAGTGACTGCGCTACTGCCGCTGCTGCTGTTGCCGCCAGGGCAAGCCCTGGTCGCCGTTGCTTTCGCCCTGCTTGCCACGCTCTGGCTGGCGCGCCTGTTCAAACGGCGGATCGGCGGTTATACCGGCGATTGCCTCGGCGCAACCCAGCAGCTTTCCGAAGTCGCCTTCTATTGCGGGCTGCTGTGCAGGTTTTCCTGATCCGCCATCCGCGTCCGCTGGTCGAGGACGGCCTGTGCTACGGCCGGCTCGACGTCGATTGCGAAGATCCGCAACACGTCGCGGCGCGCATCCGGACGTTGCTGCCGGAAGGAACGCCGGTCATCTCCAGCCCCCTGCGCCGCGCCCGACGGCTGGCCGAGGCGCTCGACCCGCAGGCCGGCATCGACGCCCGGCTGAGCGAAATCGATTTTGGCGAGTGGGAAGGAAAGCGCTGGAATGACATCGATCGCACAGCGCTCGATGCTTGGGCCGCCGACGTGCTCAATTTCGTTCCGCCCGGCGGCGAATCGGTCGCCGGGCTGAAGCAGCGCGCCCTGGCCTTTGCCGCCTCGCTTGACAGCCCGCGCGTGGCTCTGGTCACCCACGCCGGCATCATCCGTGCGCTGCTTGGCTATTGGCGGCAACTTCCGGTGGAGGAGTGGACGCAACTTACGTTCGACTTTGGCAGCGTCACGAAAATCGAGATTGAAAACAGGGTCTGACACGCTATGAAACTACCCACACCTGATCACGATGCGCTGGCCTATAGCGACGCGCTGAAGTGCCGCATTGCCGATGAAATCGGCTCAGCTGGCGACTGGATCGGTTTCGACCGTTTCATGGCGCTGGCGCTCTACGCTCCGGGCATGGGTTACTACTCAGGCGGGGCGCACAAGTTCGGCGCTGCCGGTGACTTTGTCACCGCGCCGGAAATTTCGCCGGTCTTCAGCCAGACACTCGGCGCACAAGTCGCGCAGATACTAGCTCTCAGTGCGCCGCAGATGATCGAGGTCGGCGCCGGCTCGGGGCGGCTCGCAGCCGATTTGCTGCTTGAACTCGAACGGCGCAATTCACTTCCCGAGCACTACAGCATCCTCGATCTCTCCGGCGAACTACGTGAGCGCCAGCGCCTCACGATCAGCCAGCGAGCGCCTCATCTGCTCGCCCGCGTCGACTGGCTCGACCGCCTGCCAGAAAGCTTCGATGGCCTGGTGCTGGCCAATGAACTGCTCGATGCCATGCCGGCCCATCTGGTGGTCTTCGCCAGCGATGACACTATTCTCGAACGCGGCGTCGCCTGGGAGGGCAATGAATTCGTCTGGTGTGACCGACCGGCCCGGGGCCGCCTGCTCGAACGGGCACTGGCCATAGTGGCCGAATACCCGTTGCCGGCTGGCTACCTGAGCGAGATCTGCCTCGCTTCTGCCGACTGGACGGCAGCCTGGGCCGGCATTCTCGGCAAAGGAGCCCTGCTGCTCATCGACTACGGCTTTCCGCACCACGAGTATTACCATCCGCAGCGCTCTACCGGCACCCTGATGTGCCACTACCGCCACCGTGCCCACGGCGAACCGTTCTTTCTCCCCGGTCTGCAGGACATCACGGCGCACGTTGATTTTACGTCGATTGTCGATGCCGGTTTCGACGCCGGGCTAGAGTTCCTGGGTTATACGACGCAGGCCAGCTTCCTGCTCAACTGTGGATTGAGCGAAGTGCTGGCACGCATCCCGGTTGAAGATACGCTGCGCTACCTGCCGCAGGCGCAGGCTGCGCAGAAACTGATTTCGCCCGCCGAAATGGGCGAATTGTTCAAGGCCGTTGCTCTGGGCAAGGGCATTGAACAAACGTTGCTCGGATTCGCTCAGGGCGACCGCAGCGCAATGTTGTAAGCTTCCTTTACCCTTGGCAGGCTGAGAGGCGAGCCATGAAGGACTCAACGCACAGTCGTGCCTGTTCGGCGTAAGCCGGGCCCCCTCGCTTTGCCAGACCGGCGTCAACTTTCGGCGCTTCTGCCCAGGCGGCGTACAAAACTTCGTCGCAATAAACGTCGTTATAGTGGTTGCACGCCTCATCCAGGACTTTTCCTGCGCTCATTTCCATGACGGTCACCATTTTCTTGGCCAGCACTCGGTTGAGTAGCTTGCAGGTGAAATAACGATCGAGTACGGAAAGGGTTGAACGCTTCCGGAAACTATTTTGGGGATGCCGCCTGATCGCAACAACTACGGGCTTTCAGACGCCCCTCTTTGCCTGACCCGGCCTACTTCGGAATCATCATTCCGCGTTCGACCCCCGGACGCGCCGCAATCGTTTCATACCAACGCCGCACGCGGGGATAATCGGCCAGATCAATCTTCTGCCATTCATGCCGCGCCACCCAGGGAAAGGTAGCCATGTCGGCAATCGAGTACTCGCTGGCCAGGTACTCTGCCTCGCCCAGACGTTTGTCCAGCACCGCGTAAAGACGTGCTGTTTCCGTGCGGTAGCGCTTGATGGCATAGGGCTGGGGTTCGGGAGCAAAGCGTAAAAAGTGGTGGGTCTGACCAAACATCGGACCGACTCCGCCCATCTGGAACATCAGCCACTGCATGGCTTCGTACTTGCCCCGGTCGCATGCCGGAAGAAACTTACCCGTCTTGGCCGCCAGGTAGAGGAGAATCGCGCCAGACTCGAACAGGGTTATCGGCCATCCATCCGGCCCTTCGCTATCGACGATGGCCGGGATTTTCGAATTCGGGTTGATGACCATGAACTCGGGTTTTAACTGTTCGCCCTGCGTGATATCCACCGCCCTGACCCGGTAACGCAGCCCGCATTCCTCAAGCATGATCGAAACCTTGCGCCCGTTGGGCGTACTCCATGTGTAGAGCGTGATCATTACGTTTTGTCCTCGATAAAAATCAATCCGCCAGTTCCAGAGCCTGCTTGACGGCAGCGACCCGTGCGGCGTGCAGATGCGCGGCAATCTGTGCCGCATCGCTGCACGTGCGCGCAATCGCCGCGGCGTCTACGCGGCGGATGGCCTGCAGCGCCTGCATGAACAGTTCCGGCGCTGGTATCGGCTTGTCTTCCCAGCCCAGACGCCCATGATAATCGCAACTGCAGGCCTCCAGCAGTTGTGCAAAGCGCTGCGGGCGGCGCAAGGCATCGGTTCGTTCCAGCAACTTGACCACAGTTGCCGCACGCAGTTCGGGACCGCGCCGAATATCGCCATGATAGCGCGCCGTGAGCAGCGCCAGATCGCGGCACTCCGTCGGTGCCCTGAGGCGCGCACAGAGGTCGTCAACCAGTTTGACACTGCGCAGCTCGTGCCCCGGATGGCGCGGCAGGTCAGTTGCTGGCGTCAGACCCTTGCCGAGATCGTGCAGGAGTACGGCAAATCGGACCGGCAAGGCATAGCCGTACTGTGCCGAATGATCCAGTGCCATCATGACGTGCACACCGGTATCGATTTCGGGATGGTAATCGGCGCGCTGCGGCACGCCAAACAGCCGATCCAGTTCAGGCAGCAGTCGCGCCAGCGCGCCACAGTCGCGCAACACATCGATCATGCGCGACGGTTGCGCTTCCATCAGCCCCTTGGCCATTTCCTGCCAGACCCGTTCGGCAACCAGATGATCCGCTTCCCCGCTCTGCACCATCCGGCGCATCAGTTCAAGGGTCTCAGGCGCCAGCGAGAAAGCGGAAAAGCGCGCGGAAAAGCGGGCGACGCGCAGGATGCGGACCGGATCTTCGATGAATGCCGGTCCGACATGACGCAACACCCGCGCCTCGATATCGGCCACGCCGCCAAAGGGATCGGTCAGCGAACCGTCATCGGCACGGGCGATGGCGTTGATGGTCAGGTCGCGTCGTGCCAGATCTTGTTCGAGGCTGACTTCGGGCGCCGCGTGGAAGGAAAAGCCCTTGTAGCCATGGCCGGCCTTGCGCTCGGTGCGCGCGAGCGCATACTCCTCGTGCGTTTTCGGGTGCAGAAAAACCGGGAAGTCCTTGCCTACCGGTTTGAACCCTAGGGCCAGCATTTCATCGGGTGAAGCGCCAACGACGACGTAATCACGATCCTGCACCGGCAAGCCCAGCAACTCGTCGCGGACAGCGCCACCCACCGTGAAGATTCGCATGGCGCAGGATGGATGGGGGTGAGTGCTTACTGGCCTTTTTCGGCCAGCGCGCTTTTACGCCACTCCTGCATGGCCGGTAAGGCACACATGGTTTCAACCCACGCCCGCGAAGCCGGAGGAAGCTCTACCGCGTACGTCAGGAAACGCCAGACCACAGGGGCAAACATCGCGTCGGCCACCGTGAACGTGCCGAACAGGAAGGGCCCGCTCTTGGCAAAACGACTGCGACAGCTTTCCCAGATCGAAACGATGCGGGCAATATCGGCGCTCACTTCGGCCGTGCGGTCGTCATAGGGTTTCGAGGCATGGATTTCCATCGGCATGCTTTGGCGCAGCGCACCGAAACCGGAATGCATTTCGGCGCTGATGGCGCGCGCCTCGGCCCGCGATTTGCGGTCGGATGGCCACAGGGATGGCGATTTTTCGGCCAGATATTCGCAAATGGCCAGCGAATCCCAGACCACCGTTTCCTCGTCGATCAGGCAGGGTATTTTCCCCGAAGGGGAGTATTTGTAAATCTCAGTTCTTGTTCCGGAATTGCGCAGGCTGATGAATACCTCATCAAAGGGCAGACCAGCCTGCTTTATGGCCAGCCAGGGACGCAGACTCCAGGACGAATAGTTACGATCTCCGATTACAAGCTTCAACATGACCCAAATCTCCCAATATTGTTTTATTTACGCCCGGCCCGGCTGCGGTAGCCGTCAAAGCGCAGTTCAGGTGTAACAGCAGAAAGATAGCCGGGAGCAACCGCCTCCAGCGACCGGGGTTGCCAGCCCGGATAGTTGCGCTGCCCGTCGGTCAGGCTGTCAAGCTGCATCGAGCGCAGGTTGTCCGGCGACAGCGGCGGCTTGGGCAGCAGACTCAGGAAAGTCGCCTGCAGATAGGCCAGCGCATCGGGCAGGTCAATGACCAGGCGGCGCTTGCCGATCAGCTTGCCGGTGTAATCGACCAGGTCACGCAGACTATAGACCCTGGGCCCGCACAGTTCGTAGGTCTGGCCAAAGGTAGCAGTATCCGTCAGGCACGACGCCAGGGCATCCGCCACGTCGCCGACATAGACCGGCTGAAAGCGTGCAGAGCCTCCCCCGAGGGGCAATACGGGAAAAAGCCTGAGCAATGTCGCGAAGGTATTAAGGAAGGAGTCACCGGGGCCGAAGATGACGGAAGGACGGAACACGGTGATCTCCAGTTCCTGCGCGGCGCCAAGCACGACGGCTTCGCCTGCGGCCTTCGAGCGCAGATAGGCCGAGGGCGCATCGACGGCAGACCTGAGCGCACTCATATGCAGCAGGCGGCGGACGCCAGCCTGCTGCATGGCGGCGATGATTTTTCCGGGCAAGCCGACGTGGGCG
>CAIVZW010000222.1 GCA_903910495.1 uncultured beta proteobacterium | reverse complement strand
TGCGTGATGCAGGAGATCCTGTCGAAATTGCCCGTCGCTACGACGAGCAGGGTGCCGATGAGGTCACTTTTCTCGACATCACCGCTTCTTCCGATCAGCGCGACATCATCCTGCACATCGTCGAGGCGTGCGCGGCGCAGGTTTTCATCCCGCTGACCGTCGGCGGCGGCGTGCGCACGGTGGCCGATGTGCGCCGCCTGCTCAACGCCGGCGCCGACAAGGTGAGCATGAATACGGCCGCGGTCAATAATCCCGATCTTGTCGCCGAAGCCTCGGCCAAGGTCGGCAACCAGTGCATTGTGGTGGCCATTGACGCCAAGCAGGTAGCGCCGGGCCAGTGGGAGGTATTCACCCACGGCGGACGCAAGCGTACCGGCCTGGACGTCATCGAATGGGCGCGCCGCGTGCAGCAACTCGGTGCCGGCGAAATCCTGCTCACCAGCATGGACCGTGATGGAACGAAAAATGGCTTTGATTTGCCGCTGACGCGCGCCGTGTCCGACGCCGTCGATGTGCCGGTGATCGCCAGCGGCGGAGTCGGCAATCTGCAGCATCTGGCCGATGGCGTTACGCAAGGGCGTGCCGATGCGGTACTGGCGGCGAGTATCTTCCACTTCGGCGAATATACGGTGCGTCAGGCAAAGCAATATATGCACGAACGCGGCATCGAGGTCAGGCTATGAGCGACCTGGATACCAGCCTGCCCTGGCTGGACGCGCTCAAGTGGGACGAGCAGGGCATGATTCCGGCCATCGCGCAGGACGCAACGAGCGGTCGCGTCGTGATGTTTGCCTGGATGAATCGCCAGTCACTGCAGGAAACGCTGGCCAGCGGGAACGCGGTATACTGGTCAAGGTCACGACAGCGGCTTTGGCGCAAGGGCGAAGAGTCCGGGCATTTCCAGAAACTGCGTTCGATTCGTGCCGATTGCGACGGTGACGTAGTGTTGCTGTCAGTGGAGCAGGTGGGCGGAATTGCCTGTCACACCGGTCGCGAGAGCTGCTTCTTCCTGGAATTGCAAGGGGAGCGCTGGGTTCCTGCCGATCCGGTATTGAAAGACCCTAAGGAAATTTACACAAAATGAGTACTCACGACATCCTGCATCGCCTTTCCGAGACGCTGGCGTCGCGCCGTCATGCCGATCCGGAAACCTCCTATACCGCCAAACTGTTTGCCAACGGTCCCGATTCCATCCTGAAAAAGATCGGTGAGGAAAGTGCCGAACTGATCATGGCGGCCAAAGATGGCAAGCGCCTGAACATAGTCTGGGAATCTACCGACCTGATTTATCACGTGATGGTGCTGCTGGCTTTTTACGGTATGGGGATCGAAGACGTTTCACAGGAAATGCGCCGTCGCGAAGGGATTTCCGGGATCGACGAAAAGAAGTCACGGACCAAGTAAGCCATGGACAATTGCCTGTTCTGCAAGATTGCGCGTGGCGAAATACCCTCGCGAAAAGTGTACGAAGACGAAACGATTTTTGCTTTTCACGATATCAATCCGGCGCGTCCGGTACATATTCTGGTCATACCCAGGCGCCACATCACTTCGCTGGCGACGGTCAGCGAAGCCGATACCCCGGTGCTGGGGCGGATGCTTGCCGTTGCCGACCAACTGGCAAAAGAAAATGGCAGTCCGGACGGATTTCGTGTGATCATCAATTCCGGGCGCATCGGGCAGCAGGAGGTTGGGCACCTGCATGCGCACATCGTTGGCGGGCCGGACCCGGTCGGTCCGATGCTCAAACGGCTATAAGGAGACACTATCATGGGTAGTTTCAGTATCTGGCACTGGTTGGTTGTTCTGGTCATCGTCATGCTCATCTTCGGTACCAAGAAACTGCGCAACATCGGCGAGGATCTCGGCGGTGCGGTCAAGGGCTTCAAGGAAGGCATGAAGACGGCCGATGAAAAAACGCCCGAGGCTGTGCCGCCACAGCAGGTCAGTGGCGGGCAGACCATCGAGGGCGAGGTCAAGGAAAAGACCAGGTCGTGAAGTGCAGGGCTTGCAGAGGCAAACCGATCACGGTTCCTGCGTCTTCTCATCATTCTGCCTCCTGATCCCTTGCCATGTTCGATGTCGGATTCTCCGAACTGATGGTCATTGCCATCGTCGCCCTGGTGGTGATCGGGCCTGAGCGTCTGCCCAAGGTGGCGCGCACGGCCGGGCTTCTGTTCGGGCGTTTGCAGCGTTATGTCAACGACGTGAAGGCGGACGTCAGCCGTGAACTGCAGCTCGACGAGCTGAAGAAAATGCAAGCCGACATGCAGGAATCGGCGCGCAGTTTCGAACGCAGTATCAGCAGCGAGATGCAGACGGTTGAACAGACGGTCAATGAGACGGTTCTGTCGGCGCAAACTTATGTCCAGGATCTGGCACCGACGAGCGATGCGCTGGCCCTTCCCGAAGCACCGGCAGTGCCCCCCGTCGTGCCCGGCGACGCCGCTGGCCCGGCAGAATCATCCAGTCCGGCAGCCAGGGTCTGATCCGCGCATGAATCCGCCGGAAGAGTCTTTTCTCTCGCACCTTTTCGAATTGCGCGACCGGCTGATCCGGGCGCTGCTCGCCATCGGCATCGTGTTTGTCTGCCTCTTTCCCTGGTCCAAGGAGCTGTACGCGCTGCTCGCGCAGCCTCTGCTGGCTAGCCTGCCACAGGGCGGACAGATGATTGCCACCGATGTCGTCGGGGTCTTTCTGGTGCCGATGAAAGTGGCGCTGATGGTGGCTTTCCTGATCGCCCTGCCTTACGTTCTTTATCAGGTCTGGGCCTTCGTCGCGCCCGGTCTGTATGTCCACGAAAAACGGCTGGCCCTGCCGTTGGTGACGGCGAGCGTCGTCCTGTTCTTCGTCGGCATGGCGTTCGCCTATTTTCTGGTTTTTCCGACGGTGTTCGGATTCATGGCCAAGGTCGCGCCGGAGGGTGTGGCCTGGATGACCGACATTGAAAAATACCTCTCCTTTGTCATGAGTACGTTTATCGCGTTCGGAGTGACCTTCGAAGTGCCGGTGGTGGTCATCGTTCTCGTCCAGATGCGTGTCGTCAAGCTCGCCACACTCAGGGAATGGCGGCCTTACGTGATCGTCGGCGCCTTTGTCGTCGGCGCCATATTCACGCCGCCGGACGTGATTTCCCAGCTCATGCTGGCCATCCCGTTGTGCCTGCTTTACGAGCTGGGGATGCTGATGTCACGCTTTGTCAGCCAGCCGGAAGAAGTGAAAGAACCGGAAAGCGTTTGATCGGCTATCAGCATTCCAGGCTTGGCTTGATCTTCCCCACGAATCGTGGATACGCGAATTAGGCGGTTGATGCTTCGCAAGCCAGCGAGGCTCGATAACGAATTGTTTAATGCCGCCGCTGACGATTGTAAAACACCTCCATGTAATCAAAGATGCTGTTACGAAGCAGGATGGTGCAGAAGATAGAGTCGATTTGCTGACATCAGCCACCGTAGCTGCTGGAGTTTTCCAGCAGCAGTTGATTCTTCTTCGAGCGGGTCTCGCCAATGCTGGTGACGTAGATGGCGGGGCGGTCGGAGACCGGGCACTTGGCCTCACAGATGCCGCAACCTATGCATAGCGTCAGATCCACGTGCGGTTGCTTGAGCAACACCTTCTGGCCGTTGCGATTCTTTTCAAGCTTTTCTTCAAACCAGATGGCCTTGGTGGGCGTCGGGCAAACCTCTTCGCAGACAATGCACGGCGTAGCGTGGGCGTGGGGCAGGCAGCGGCCGTGCGCTATCATCGCCGTGCCGATGCGCCATCTGGTTTTCTCCGCCGGGGTCAGTGTCTTGATGGCGCCCGTGGGGCAGACCTGACCGCAAAGCGTGCAGTTGAATTCGCAGTGGCCGATGGTGGGCACGAGTACGGGTGACCAGATGCCCTCGAAACCGGCTTCGAACAACGTCGGTTGTAGCGCGTTGGTCGGGCATACCTTCATGCATTCGCCGCACTTCACGCAGCGGGAGAGAAACTCCGGCTCGGGAAGAGAGCCAGGCGGGCGGATCAGGACAGGATTGGCCCGCTTTTCGTCAAAGCTGGGCGTGGCGCGGGAAACGGCCACCGAGGCGAGCCCGGCGCCGCCGGCCCACAGCACCTTGCGGCGAACAAGATTGAGGGATTTGGGATGCGGCTTGCGAGAAAAGCCGAAGCTCACCGTGGTTTTGGGGCAGGCATCGTCGCACGCCATGCAGTACAGGCATTCCGTGGCCGTCCAGGTTCTGTTCTTGAGACCACCCTGGCATACACGGTCACAGGCTCCACAGTCGTTGCAGCTCTCGGCCAGCTCGCGCTTGAGCAAGGCCCAACGACCGATCAGCCCAAGCAATGCGCCAAGCGGGCAAAGGTAGCGGCACCAGAAGCGCCGTTCAGAAAGATTCAGCAGGAGGATGGCCACCAGAAGAACCGTCATCAGGGTGCCTTGGTTGAAATGAGGTTGCTCGAAAGCAAGAACGGTCTTCTTGATGAAGCCGAAAATTACCTCGGCCACACGGGTCAGCGTCTTCAGGTCGGCCTGGTAGACGGCGCCCATGAACCCGTTGGCCGCGTAGTTGAGCGAGGGGTAGAAACCCAGCGAAAGGTGGCGCACCAGCAGTGAGAGCGGATCAAAAAGGCCGCTAAGCTGGATGCCTGCCATGCTCCCCGCCAGCAGAAAGATCAGCAGCAGATACTTGGCGTGAAACCAGCCACGAAGGTGTTGTTTGGCCCTCCAGCGCTTCATCGCGCCGACCATGTTGTTGAGGGTGCCCAGCGGGCAGGCCCAGCCGCAGAAGACGCGCCCCAGCACGGCGGTGATCGCCACAAGGATCAGGGAAAAGGCAAAGCCCGGAACGAGGGCGTGCCCGGAGAGGAGAGTCGCCAACGCCAGCAGAGGATCGAACTCGAGAAAGAGCTTGGCCGGATACCCGAGCTGATCGGTCCCCTTCGACTCCGTTTGCAGGAAGAGGAAAAGAAAGAGCAGCAGGAAGAGCCCCTGGCTGATCCGCCGCGCCCAGATCAACATATCAGTACCGCCCGGCCGCCCGAAGGTACTGATGCCCCCTCGGGGGGTGGAGCGGGCAATTCACGGAGCGCTGCTCCGCGCCCGCGCAACGGGCAGACTGTGCAAAGCCTGCCCTCAGTGATATTAGCGAGCGTGGGGGCTGTTTCATTTCAGGCTTCCAGCTTGAGGATGTTCAGCTTCGCCAGATCCATCACGCCGAGCCCGCGCCGCGCCGCCTCGGTAATGCACCCGATATCCGCGCCGGTCATGCCGAAGAGCGTGCTGCCGTAAGCGTCGATGGCCACCTGGTCGGTGCCGGCAATAACGGTATCGAGGCGCTTTACGTCGGCCAGATTGCCGCCTTGCGGGCCGTGGGCCGTGAGGATGCGCACCGCGTCGAGCACGGTGAGCGTGGGTTTGATGACAGTGGCCAGATCAACCAGCGTATCGTCGAGCCGCTGGTGGATGCGGCCGCGGTTTTCACCCATCACCCCCATCCAGTTTTTGAGCGATAGCGTGAGCTTGCCGAGACCATGATGCTTGGCGATGGGCACGTTGATGAGCTTGTCGGCCTCAAGAACGTCGGTGTAGATCGGCCATGACTGGATGGCCACCCCGTTGGGTATCTTGACCTCACGAAATTTCCGTTCATCAATGTAACTCACCTCGGCACCGGCGGCCTTGGCCGCTTCTTCAATGCCACTTTGCACATAGCATCGACGTGCATCGTTGCAGGTGCGGTCAAAGACCTTCACCTTGCCGGCGCCGGCTTCGTAGCAGAGCTTGATCAGCGTGGCGATGACTTCGGGGTTGGTCGTGGCCGCTTGTTCCGGCTTGCGATCCCAGCCGATGTTGGGTTTGACCACCACCACATCGCCCTTGGCGATAAAGCGCCGGATGCCGCCCAGCGCGTCGACAGCGGCGCGCACGATCTTGTCCGGCGATGTTCCGTGCACCACGGCCAGGTCTGCCCGCGTCGCAGGCGCGGCCATGAGCATGGGAGGACAGGCATCCCACGCGGCAAGACCACCAAGAGTCAGCGCGGTGTTTTTGAGAAAGTTCCGGCGTTCCATGCGTTCCTCCAGAATAAATGGATGAGAAAGGACAGGGAATTCAACAGTACTTCGACGAGTATCTCCGACCGCTACAACTGGGTCAACAGTGATACCGGAAGCCCTCAGCGTTCGTTATATGTGCGGCGATCACCAGGGTAAACAAGAACTTCATACAAATCCCAAGGTTTATCCGCGACCGGCTGATCGGGGTCGTTTGGGTGAGGGGCATATTTCGGCAAGCAGCCGCTCGGTCATTTTGCTACCGATTTTTGCTTGGCAATAGTGGAATAGTTGCAATATGCGATTCAACTGCCGCACAAGTAGCAGCCTCCGATGGTCGGTCAGGCCGCGTTGCTGTCCGTGAATTTCCGGGTCATGCCCTGCCGGTGACTGACGATAACTGAACGGCTCCTTACAGTATCAAGAAGGTTGCGAACAAGCAGCAGATTGCAAGCTCAGTCTTGTTTGCACATCCAGACGGATGAGATCCCGAAATTGCCTGATCCAATCCTGAAATGCACATGGCTTAATCAATCATTCACGTTCGCGGCGAATCGGTGGCCGTTTACCGATGCGGACAGGGGCATCGAACAGGGTTTTCTGTCGGCGCAGCTTGAACTGAATCGTTTCTCCGGGTTTCTGGCCGGCGATCAGGTCGAGCATGACCTGCGGGTCCTTGACGGATTTCCCGTCTACCGAAAGCAGGATGTCCCCCGGTTTTATACCGCCCGCGTCAGCCGGG
>CAIVZW010000221.1 GCA_903910495.1 uncultured beta proteobacterium | reverse complement strand
GTCGTTCTGGCGCAAAATCGCGGAGCAATAATCTAAGGAAAGGCTGATTTATCCTAAAAACCGCAGTTGCAAGATAACGTACCCTTCGATGCCCCGAAGGCAACGGGGCCTTGGGCTCAAGTGCCCTTGGGGTGCCGGGGTCCAGTTCGTTGATTCTTCTGGCTCTGCATTCCCTACGGTCAGATTCCGGCTTTCGCCGGAATGACGGATTTGGAATACTTCAGCGTTTCCCTAAGCCCCTCTCCTGCGGGAGATGGGTTGGGGCAAGGGCATTTTTGTAGCCTAAATTTCTGACTGCTGTGTAAACTGACCCGGAAAATTCTGATGGACGAAGAGGATGCGCATCAGTCGGCGCCGGGACAGCAGGTCGTTACCCTGAGAACCGGCATGATGTGCGCCATCGGACTACTTGACTGGCGGTATTTCGTTGCCCTGACGCAACTTGATCACTCCGGTCTCGACCAGTTTTTTCATCACCTGCTCCATCATTCCGAAGGAATTGACAAAGCCTTCGATGGGTAAGACGATGGTTTGCGACACCGCAATCTGTGGCGCCTTGTTTTCGCTCTCGGGGATTTGAGCTACCCCCAGTTCAATTCGAACAAGATGGCCCGTGACGGAGAGATTGGTAACCCGATCAGCAAAAAAAGTAGGGGAAGTCGTCGTTGGAGAGGGCACCGCTTGCTGAGCGGGTGCAGGGATTGCGCTAGTTGATGCTGATTTGGCTTTCATAAGTTTCCCATTGCATGAGGAAAGCACGGATTATATGGGAAATAAGCACACCCAACATCCCCGCCGTGTTCGTCGCAGAAGATCTGACGATGCCGCCGACGATTAAACCCAAACCATCAGTCCCATACCCGTTTGAGGAAGGACATTATTCCATTTCTAGCGGAGGATCTTACGAAAGTGCGGGAGGAAAATTCGGCGCATAGAGCAAAAAATGTAGAACGAAGTCAATTCCGATCCTGATCGATCATAAGCCGTCCGCTGCAGTTGCCAGAAGCTATCCCGGCATTGACTCAAAATCTATCTGACTGGAACCGGCCGGAATGACGACGGCTAACGCTCGCGTGGCTTCCTCGCCGGCCGTTCTGGCGACGCATCTTCCATGCCAAAATCAGCCAGCAGTTTCTGGATTTCCGCTTCACCGAGTTCGAGTACCTGCCCGCGCTTGAGATTGGGCGGCAGAATGAACGGACCGTAACGCACGCGCATCAGGCGGCTGACGGTCACGCCGACGGCCTCGAACATGCGCCGGACCTCGCGGTTCCGTCCTTCGAAGAGCGACACGCGATACCAGTGGTTGGCGCCCTCGCCGCCGGCATCCTGGAAGGTGGCGAACTGTGCCGGACCATCGTCGAGTTCGATGCCGTCGAGCAGGCGCTGACGCGCATCATCGGGCAGTTCGCCAAGCACACGTACGGCATATTCACGAATCAGGTTGTAACGTGGGTGCATCAGCCGGTTGGCCAGATCGCCGGACGTGGTAAACATCAACAGGCCACTGGTATTGAAATCGAGGCGACCGACGGCCACCCAGCGCCCGCCGGACATCTTGGGCAGCGAGGTAAAAACAGTCGGGCGATGGTCGGGGTCGTCGCGCGAAACGATCTCGCCTTCGGGCTTGTGATAGATGATGACGCGCGGCAGACGGTTCGAGAACTTCAGATGCACCAGCCTGCCGTTGACCTTGATGCGCTCTCCCGGACTGACCGACTGGCCGGTCTGCGCCGTTTCGCCATTGACACTGACCCGGCCGGCGGCAATCAGCTCCTCCATCTCGCGGCGCGAACCGACACCACTCTGCGCCAGCAGCTTGTGCAGACGTTCGGGTTTGCCCGGCAACTCCTTGTGTCGTCCCCGCTTCGAATGCTCCGACGGATCGGTGCGTGGCGTACGACGGGCTCTCGGCTCGGCAGCGCTTTCACTTTCAGCCAGTTCACGCGGCGCCTTTCCGGCGTCAATGGCTGCCGCATCGCGTGCGCGGCGAGGCGATCCGGTGGCGGGGCGAAATGGAGTCCTGCGGGTTTTAGTGTTGGGCATCGGCCAGTTCCAGCGATTGATTCATCATCTCGAGCGGTGGCAACTCGGTCACACTGCGCAAACCGAGGTCGTCGAGAAACTTCTTTGTCGTGGCCAGGAGCTCGGGGCGTCCTGGCGTATCGCGATGGCCGACGACATCGATCCAGCCGCGCTCTTCAAGCACCTTGATGATCTGGGTGGCGACCGTGACACCGCGGATATCCTCGATATCACCACGCGTGACCGGCTGGCGATAGGCAATGATGGCCAGGGTTTCCAGTACGGCACGCGAGTATTTTGGCGGCTTTTCCGGGTTGAGCCGTTCCAGATAAGGCAGAAACTCGGCACGCGTACGGAAACGCCAGCCACTGGCCAGTTGCAGGAGTTCGAGCGGCCGGTCGGCCCACTCCCCGCGCAGCTCGTCGAGCAACACGCGCAGTACATCGATACTGATCTCCTCGACGAATACTTTCCTCAGTTCGGACAGCGACAAGGGCTGCTGCGAACTCAGCAACACGGCTTCCAGCACTCGTTTCAACTGTGTCGTGTTCTCCGGCGAC
>CAIVZW010000220.1 GCA_903910495.1 uncultured beta proteobacterium | reverse complement strand
GGACAAGAAAAAACGAATGGGTCAGTACGCAGTGACTTGGCAAGATGGCCGACCAACACTGGTTGGTGAGGATGCGCCGAAGGCTCCTCGGTGATAACTGCCCAGTCTCCCGCCTCGGAGTCGCTGACGCCAGCAACTGCCATGCTGGCGGAACTGGTGCGGCGCTATTGGGTGCTGGGCTTGGAATGCAGTCTGCTGGAGATTCAGAAACTCGCCTGGTTTTTGGAGCGCGCCATTGAACGCTACTCCCCCGGTGACAACCCACTGAACTTGCAGTTTGTGGCCCACAAATACGGCCCCTACGCGAACCGGCTGGATCACTTGCTGAGCAACCTCGATGGCAGTTATCTGCATTGCGAGAAACGCATCAGCGATGCAGACCCGCTCGATGTGATCTGGTTCGATGATGAACGCAAGGCGTTCCTGCAAACCTATCTCAAGAGTGAAGCCAAACCTTATGCGGAAGCGTTGGAATACACCGCTACGTTGATTGACGGCTTTGAGTCGCCGTTTGGCATGGAGTTGCTGGCCACGGTCGATTGGCTCGTTGCCAAAGAAGGGGTGGTCCCTGCTGTTCCTCCTGTGCGCGAAGGATTGAGACACTGGAGCGGTGGCCCTGATGCGGCCAAGCGCAAAGATCGTTTGTTCGATGATCGCGCGATTGGCATTGCGTTGGAACGATTGACACAAGCGGCACCACAGGCCGCAATGGCCTGAGGTCCGGCGATGTCGGAATACTCTGAGGTCGAGCAGCCTTTCCTGCAACAGCTTGAGACACAGGGATGGACCGTTATCGACCAGGGTACGGGCATCCCGCAGGATGCTGTGCCCAGCCTGCGTACCAGCTTCCGCCAGTGGCAGCTGTCCGAGGTGTTCGACAGCGCCGTGCGCCGCATCAACCGCACCGACGATGGCCGGGAATGGCTGACCGGGCGGCAACTGGACGATCTGCGCAACCAGTTGCTGCGCCAGTCCAACCGCACGTTGCTGGAAGCCAACGAGGCGGTTCAGGCGCTGCTGTTCAAGGCGCAGGTGGATGCCAACGAACTGACGGGGGAATCCGATCCCGTGGTGCGCCTGATCGACTTTCAACACCCGGAAAACAACCGCTTTCACGCCATCAACCAGTTCCGCATCGATACGCCGGGCTGTGTGAAGGGCTTCATCATTCCGGACATCGTGCTGTTTGTGAACGGTATTCCGCTGTGTGTGGTGGAGTGCAAGAAAGGCTCGGAAACCTGCGCCAACCCGATGCAGGAAGCCTTTGTGCAACTGCAACGCTACATGCGCCGGCGCAAGGAAACGGAGCTCGCCGGCTTGCAGGAGGGCGAGCCGAGGCTGTTCCACAGCAATCTGCTGTTGATCCGCAGCAGCGGCACCCTGGCCGATTACGGCACGATTACCTCGGGCGAAGAGCATTTCTTTGCCTGGAAGACACTGTATCCCCGGGACGATGCGGCCCGCGACGGCCTCAACGCCCAGCAGCAACTGGTTGCCGGGATGCTGACGCGACACAATATGCTGCACATCCTGCGCACCAGCTCGGTGTTCATGGACACCGACAGCGGCGCGCGCATCAAGGTGGTGTGCCGCTATCAGCAGTTCCGTGCCGCATCGACGGTGGTCGAGCGCCTGCGCACGGGCGCCGCCGCCATGGCGCGCAGCGGCGTGATCTGGCACACGCAGGGCTCCGGCAAGTCGCTGACCATGGTGTTTCTGGCACGGATGCTGCGCGCCAGCGGAGATCTGAACGATTACAAGATCGTGCTGGTGAATGATCGGCAGGATCTGGAGGATCAACTCGGCGACACGGCGACGCTAATTGGCGGCCGGGTGAATGTGATCGAGAGCCGTCAGGATTTGCGCTACCACCTGGCGACCGACAGTTCGGACATCAACATGGTGATGGTGCACAAGTTCCAGGAGCGCAAGCAGGTTCTGAGCAACACGGTGGCCGAGGCGCTGGGCACTTATCTGGCGATTCCGTCAGGCAAGACTTTTGGCGTGGTGAATACGTCGGAGCGGATCATTCTGCTGATCGACGAGGCGCACCGCACGCAGAGTTCGGACTTGGGCGACAACCTGTTCGAGGCGTTCCCGAATGCGACGCGAATTGCCTTTACCGGTACGCCGCTGATTACCGAGCGCCACGGCGAAAGGAAGACCCACAAACGCTTTGGCGAGTACATCGATACCTATCGGCTGATGGACGCGGTGAATGATGGCGCGACGCTGCAAATCCTCTACGAAGGCAAGACCGCCGACAGCGCGCTGAACGAGAAAAACGCGTTCGATGAAGCCTTCGAGGATTTGTTCAAGGAGCGCAGCGAAGACGAGTTGCTGGCGATCAAGAAGAAGTACGGCGCCACCGGCGATATCCTGGAAGCCGAGAAGCGTATCAATGCCATCGCCAAGGATCTGGTCAAACACTACGTCGACAACATTCTGCCCAATGGCTTCAAGGCGCAGGTGGTGTGCCACTCCAAGCTGGCCTGCGTGCGCTACCGGACAGGGATCGAGGCGGCGCTGGCCGAGCGCATTGAACAGGAGCTAGTCCGGGCATCGCCCGATGCGGGGCTGATCAAGCGCCTGCGTTTCCTGAAGACGGCGGTCGTCGTGTCATCGGACGGCACCAACGAGCCGGCTTACATCACCCATGCCCGCAAGCAGGCGGCGCGGATGAATGCGGTCGATAATTTCTGCCGGAATTTTGACCTCGATGATCCGGACAAGGAATACACGGGGATTGCTTTCCTGATCGTCTGCGACATGTTGCTCACCGGCTTCGATGCGCCCGTCGAGCAGGTGATGTACATCGACAAGAAGCTGCGCGAGCACACCTTGCTGCAGGCCATCGCCCGCACCAACCGGGTCAGCAAAGGCAAGCAGCGCGGCTACATCGTCGATTACATCGGCCTGGCCAATCACCTGACCGACGCTTTGACGCTTTACGCGGCCAGCGACGAGTTGCAGGAACTGCACGACGGGCTGCAGAACATTACGTCCGAATTGCCGGTGCTAGAGGAGCGCTACCAGCGCCTGTTGCAGCAGTTTTCGGCCTTGGGCGTGAAGAACATCCGGGCGTTCGTGAACGGTGATCTGCCCAATCTGGATGCCGACGCTGCCGTGGTGCACGAGGCCGTCAAAGCCTTGAAGGACGAAAAACAACGGGCGGATTTCGAGGTGTATTTCAAGAAATTTCTGATGAGCATGGACATCATCCTGCCGCACAGTTCGGCGCAACCGTATCGGGTGCCGGCCAAGCGCTTCGGCTACATACTGCAAGTCACCAAGGAGCGCTACAAGGACAGCAGCCTTGATTTGGGCAGCGCCGGGGAGAAGGTGAAAGCGCTGATCAACGAGCATCTGATCAGTCTTGGCATCAACCCCAAGGTGCCGCCTGTCGAACTGCTCGCTGAGGACTTTCTTGAAAAACTGTCCAGGCACGCCGGCCAGAACGGCGAGGCCAAGGCCAGCGAGATGGAGCACGCCATCCGCAAGCACTGCACGGTGCACCACGACGAAGACCCGGCTTTTTTCAAGAGGTTGTCGGAGAAGGTCGATGCGCTGATCGAGAAGCATCACGACGAATGGGATTTGCTGGCCGATAAGCTGGCCGAGCTGCGCACAGAAGCGATTGCCGGTCGCCAGAAAGGCGAGGACGGCTTGAGCAAGGAAGCCACGACCTTCTATGAGCACATCGTTCAGGTCGCTTTTTCGAGCGGATCGGTTGAGAGCAGAGACAAGACCGGATTCAAGGTGTTGATGGAAAGCGTTGTGGACATTCTTCAGGAAACGATAGCCAGCATCGACTTCTGGCAAAACCCGGACAAGCAGAAACGCGTCCGTGGGCTGATCAAGACGGAGATCACAAAAACCGGGATTGCCGAACTCAAGAAAAATCGTGAGCGGATCGCCGTCGAGATCATGAAGCTGGCCAAGAATCGCCATGACGAGCTGACGCACCTGATTCGTGCGGGAGGTGCGTAATTGCAACGTCGACAGGTACGTGACATCGAGTATCAACTGCTGCCGGGTGCCGACCGTCAGACCACCGATATCGTGATCGAGCGGAACGGGTTGATCACGGTTCGCCCGCCATTGAAATTGACGCCCGAGCAGGTCGACGAAACAGTCTTCAGCAAGCGCATGTGGATTTACCGCAACCTGGCCGATTGGCGCGATCTGAATGCCACTCGGGTTATCCGGGAGTGGGTGAATGGTGAATCGTTCTTGTATCTGGGCAGCGCTTACCGCCTGCTTTTGGTCAAAGAGCAGGACGAACCGATCAAGCTCAAGGACGGGCGTTTCTGTTTGCTGCGCTCTATCGTGGAAACAGGTGGCCAGGAAGCGGCTCATCAGGCCTTTGAAGCGTTCTACAAGAACAAGGGCTTAAGCCGTCTGGTGAAGCGGGTAGCTTATTTCGCCAGCAAAGTCGGTGTTGTTCCCGGTAAGGTTCAGATCAGGGACATCGGTTATCGCTAGGCCTCTTGTCTGATGAATGGCGACCTGCACTTTCATTGGAAGTGTCTGATGGCTCCCTTGACCATCATCGATTACATCGTCGTCCACGAATTGTGCCACCTGCATTATCGCGATCACTCTGATGCCTTCTGGAATGAAGTCGACAAAATCTTGCCGGATTACCGTGACCGGAAGGAATGGTTACGGATAAGGGGCGCAGAGCTGGATCTTTGATTGAGTTAGTGGTTTAGCCCCACGTAACATTGGTCTGCTCCGGGTTTGCTTTAACCTCCCGACGCTTTCCGGATCGCCTCCCGGATCTGTGGAAGTGCCGCCT